>JANNFV010000516.1:0-8753 GCA_031380285.1 Hyphomicrobiales bacterium
ACATCCGCATCGGTGACATCATCACTGAGCGTTCGGTGGAAAACGCGATGCGCGTCCTGCTCGCCATTGGCGGCTCAACCAATGCCATCATCCATCTCACGGCCATCGCGGGGCGGGCTGGCATCAAGGTTTCGCTCGAGCACCTCAACGCCTTGTCCGACACAACGCCGGTGCTGGTCGATCTCAAGCCCACCGGCCCGTTCTACATGGAGGATCTGCATGCGGCTGGCGGCATTGGCGCGGTGCTGCGCGAGTTGAAACCCTTGCTCCATCTCGATTGCATGACCGTATCTGGCGAGACGCTTGGGGAGAGGCTAGCTGTCGAAGCCGATTACGTGGATCGGCAGGTCGTGCGCAGCTTGCAGGAACCGCTCCAGCCGCAGGGTGGGCTGGTGGCGCTGTTCGGGTCGCTGGCACCGCGCGGCGCGATTCTGAAGCGGGCAGCGGCGGACCCTGCGCTGTTCGAGCAAGAGGGGCGGGCGGTCGTGTTTTCATCGCTGGAAGACATGGCGGCGCGGGTGGATGACCCGGCGCTTGACGTTGCGCCGAATGACTTTCTGGTGCTGCAGAACGCCGGTCCCCTTTCGGCCTCCGGCATGCCCGAGGCAGGGTATCTCCCCATTCCGCAGAAACTGGCCCGGGCAGGCGTCAAGGACATGGTGCGCATCTCCGACGCCCGCATGTCAGGCACGGCCTATGGCACCATCGTGCTGCATGTGGCACCTGATGCCGCATCTGGAGGCAATCTCGCCTATGTGCGCACGGGCGACCGCATCCACCTTTCGGTCAAGAACCGGCGGCTTGATCTGCTGGTCGATGAGGCGGAGTTGGCGCGCAGGCGGGCAGCAGCACCCGTCGTGCCCGTTGCCCCGTCACGCGGCTACGGAAAAATCTTCCACCGCGAAATCCTGCAAGCCGATGAAGGTTGTGATTTCGACAGCCTGCGTGCTTTTCCGCGCGGTGTTTGACCGCAGCCAGCCATGCTTGGCACATGACAGTGTCGGCCTGCTTGCTGCTTTCCTGCATGATTCCTCATGTCGAAAGACATCTGACCCCGGAAAGACAGCTGACACATGGACATTGCGCAGCATTCCTTGTCATAATGTTGATCGAAATTGTCTTGGTTCGGAAACGGGCCGTGGGGGCTACGCGTGGGGCTGTTCTTGCGATCAAGGTTGGCAACGGCGCTGATCTGGATAACCTTTGTGGTTTTCCTGGTTGTGGTGGCGTGGCGGCTGGTTTCCGCTTGTGCGATGGGCCCGCTCTGGCCTGAATTCATCCGGGCGTTGGGACCGCAGTTCTGCCGGAACCAGCAGGTTCAGCAGGCAGACCAGGCAGCGGCCCAGATCCGCAGCAAGGAAGACGCCAATGCCCAGCTGGAGCGGGCGGTTGCCGCGAAAGTCGGGGCTTGCGAGAAGTCTTGCCCTATCCCGGAACGGCGGACGGAAGTGCCGGGCCTGGTGCTGCCACCCGAGCCTTCGCCGGAAATCAAGAAGGTCGAGGAGACGGCCCGCGAGCGCGGTGCCAAGGATGGCAAGCTGGTGGTCATGCTGTGGTGGGAAGGGTCGTCCGATCTTGATCTTGAGATTTTATGCGGAGGCAGGAAAATATCCCCTGCGAAAGCCGCAGCAAACAGCTCCGAGGTGGTCGGGCGGGGGCCTGCAATTTGCGGTGATGGGCAACTTGATCTCGACGCCAACGGCCCGGGCAGACCTCTTGT
Source organism: Hyphomicrobiales bacterium (assembly GCA_031380285.1). Taxonomy (GTDB): domain Bacteria; phylum Pseudomonadota; class Alphaproteobacteria; order Rhizobiales; family Beijerinckiaceae; genus JADCCX01. The sequence goes on from JANNFV010000516.1 coordinate 1,721, forward strand.
CAACAATCCCATCGAGCATATTGCCTGGCGTAGCGACATTCCGCAAACCCCACTTCAGGTAAGGGTATGGCCATCCAGGGGGGCCTCCGGCAAAGAGCAGGATTATGCGATACGCATCAAGACAGACAATGCCGAGCTTGTATGCCGCAGCACGGTGAAATTTCATGGAAGCAACATCGACGGCTATGGCCACGACGTTGTGTCATTTGAGTATGGCAAACCATTGCCGACGTCCTGCACACCAGAGCGTTTCAGGGTGTTCTCGTGTGCCGGAACCGGAAACTGTCGGCTGAAATGATGCCGCCTGAAACCATGTGATCCTATCTGGGCAGGAGTTTCTTCGCTCTGAAGGCGGTGGTCATGGCCTGCGCCCAACGCGCATATCCAGCAGGTCCGGGATGCAAGCCGTCTGGCACCAAGGCGGGATTGGGTTGGCCCGATGCGCCCTGAAACAGCGACCAGGTGTCCACAACGGTGACGCCACGGGCTCCCCTGCCGAAAGCGCGCAGTGCGGCGTTGACAGCGTTGATGCTGGTCGCGGTCGCATTGCCCAAGGGACGCCTGGGCGGGATCAGGCACAGGAAGACCGGCAGGGTCGGGCTGGCGGATCGCAGGGTGGAAACGATCAGCCTGATATTGGCGGCGACCGCATCAGGTCCACTGCCGCCCGCCAGGTCATTGGTGCCGATCATCACCACAACCGCACCAGGGCGCAGCGAGAGAACATCGCGCCCAAGGCGTCCCACGACGCCAAAACTCGTGTCGCCGTTGATGCCACGATTGGCAACGCGCACCTCGGGGAAATACGCCTGGATGGGATCGAAACCCTGCACGATGGAATCGCCGACGAAGACGATGGCTCCCTGTTCGCCAGCGGCCCGCGTCTGGAAATCCTGCTGTCGGCGCTGAGTTGCCTTCGGGACGGGAAGGGGAGCCTCGTCGGAATCCTGTGCACTGGGCACCTGTGCCGGACGAAAGGCGAAGGCGCGATCAGCCACCAGCATGGCCGATCCGGTGAGGATCGCCCGGCGTGTCGCTCCAGCGTGTTTGAACATGGCTGGTTTCACCTTCAGCACCGCTGACCTGAAGCGGCACACCGTGCGCGTGTGCGAGCGAGGCATGCCTGATACTGCTGCTGCAAGGCAATGCCATCAATTGCATTGTTGCCCGACCGCGGCAGCCGTGCGCGGCACACCTGCTCGGCCGTGACGCCTGAGATACGAGGAGTTGGAGGCGGCCTTGGAGGCTGAGGGCGCGGTTCTGGCCTGGTTGGTCTGACCGGCTCAGGCCTTTGCGGTTCATCACGTCGCGTCTTTGGTGGCGGAGGTGCCTTCGGCGGGGTGGGCGTGGAAGGCGGTACGCTCAACGGTGGCAGCACCGGTGGCAGTGGAACGGTGACTTGTGGTGTTGGTTTGCACTCCCGTTCGAACTGCTCGACACGTGCCTTGTTCGCACCATTGGGAAACGCCGTCTTGTAGGCACGGATCAGTTCTGGTCTGTCGCAGGATTGTGTAGCGCGTTGGGCGGCATCTGCCTCGCGCCGCTCGTCGCATTCGCGTTCGAACTGCTCGACACGCGGCTTGTTGGCCCCATTGGGAAATGCCGACTTATAAGCCCGGATCAGTTCGGGCCTGTCGCAGGACTGTGTGGCGCGTTGGGCAGCCTCTGCCTCGCGCCGCTCATCGCAGTCGCGCTCGAACTGCTCGACGCGCACCTTGTAAGTGCCGTTGGGATAGGTCGTCTTGTAGGCCCTGATCTGCTCAGGCTTGTCGCAGCTTTCAATGGCGCGTTGATAGGCCTCCAACTCGCGTAGCTTGTCGCGGTTCACCCGGAAATTCGGCGCGTATGGCCATGTCGTCATGGCCTGGTCGCAGGCAACGCGTGTGGCGGCGATCTGCGGCGTGCGTGTCTCGGGTTGCAACAGCAGCGCATCGGCCTGGTTGCAGGCATGCGGCAGGCTCTCGAAGAATCGTGCCGGATGGAAAACGAAGCCTTCGGGCAAGGTGCCGGTGGCGGGCAACGCAGGGGCGTTCGTCATTCCCTCTGGTAGTTTTCTGGGCAGCCCGCTGGCTGGAAGATCAATGGTCGTCACAGCTTCCACCAGGCGATTGACCAGGTTCACCGTGCTGTTCGCGCCTTGGCGGTCCACTGCTAACCCTGCACCCTGAAGGCGACCGGTGAGGCATTGGGCCGTCACGGCAGGGTCGCCCACGCAGCCATCGAGATAGATGACGAGATGCCGGGGTTGACGCTCTGCCAGACGGCGGGTCAGCAGCGACAGCCGCACGCCATCGGTTTCGAGTTGGTCGCGGTTGGCCCGCCCGCCGCCGGCCGAGTCCGACGGGATGAGCAGGATGTCACCATCAACGGGCACGCTTTCGCCCAGGATGAACACGGCGATATCGGCATTGGTCGGCAGGTTCGCCGCCATTTGTGGCAGGGTACGGCGCAAATCCGCCCGTCCGATGTCGCGCAAGGACGTGACCGTGAAGCCCAGTTCCCGCATCCGCAGCGCCAGGGCGCTGGCCTGATTGTCCGTGGCGAGCGACGTGCCGCGACCACTCTCCGGCGAGGTCGAGAGGATGAGGGCATGGCGGTTGGGATAGCCGGGGTGGGCCATGACAGGGGCAACGACCGTCACGCCCGCGAGGCTTGACTGCGCCGATGCCTGCTGCGGCAGGCCATGGGCAACCGCGAGGGCGAAAGCCAGCGCCAGTCCATGCTTCAAGGCTCCAAGGAGCCACATGCGTGCTGTACGCCTCACCGGCATTGCTCCCGGATGCGCGCATTGCGGGACAGCAGGTCCTGTTGGGCGAGGCACAGTTCTTTCAGCCGCGTCGTGTGGCGTTCCGAGCGGCCTTTCCATGCGGCGTAATAGCCAATGGCACGGGCCGCCGCCGGAGCAGCCGCTTGCCGGTAAGCCGCATCGGTAACGCCGGGATCATAGAACTGTCCGAGATGCCAGGCCGTGCTCTCGCTGGTGTTGTGGTCGGCTTCCTCGAAAAGGCGGAATGCGATGGAGCCGTGACCTGCTCTCAGACACTCCTCGCCCAGGGACACAAAGTCCGCCATGGGCGTGGCGGTCGTGCCGGAGAGGCGCTGGTATCGCTGCTCGCATTCCGCCCTGGCGATAGGCACAGGCAGTGGCCAGATCAGGTTCTTCACAGGGTCGGAGTACATGGCCGCAACGCCAGCGGCAGCCAGCAGCAACAACAAGGCGAGGATGGTGGGCAACTTCCGATCCGGTTTTGGAGGGTCCGGCAAAACGGGCGGCTTGTCCGCAACAGTGTCGACCGTTGTCGTTTCCGGCGTCGCCTCCTCGACAAGTGGCGGTGTCAAAGGTGGCGGAGGCGGTGGCTTCACCTTCCCGACGATTGGTCCAGCGGGTGGCTTTTCCCCGTTACCGATGGTCACCCGTCCCTTGAAGGGCGAAGGGGTGATGTAGGGCCAGTCGACCTTGCCGTAACTGCTTTCATCCTGGATCAGGATTTCGATCGGCACCAGTTCCTCGATCGCATCGACCACGAGCGGGCCAACACGCAGGACGCTGCTCGCTGCCCTGAGTTCATGGCTCTCGGGCGCATGCCAGGCGATTTCGGATTGCCAGTTGCCATCCAGACCCAGATGACGCGGCTCCGCATTCAGCCGCCGGATGGCGAACTTCGGCGGGTTGGCCTTGGCCGTTTTACCAAGGTCGATGAAGGCATAGCCCCCGATCTCGGTCTCATCTTCGCTGACGACAATCGGCATCCCACTTGATCCAATCAGGCTGATGCCGCAGTTGACACATCAAGGCCATCGAGAATGACCTTGAGCTTGTTGTTCTCGACGATGTCAATGACACCGCTCTGGTCGGATACAGCATTGTCCTCCACGACCTTGTAAAGCGAAGTCAGCCAGTCCGAGACGAAATCATCCGCAAACGGTTTCGGGTTCTTGCCAAGTCCGCTGGCATCGAAGACATTCGCCCGGCGCTTGAAGGCGGGGCGCTCGCCATCCTGCGTCTGCACAAGCGGCAGCTTGGCGTCGGGCAGGTTGCGCGTGCCCAGGCTCCCGAGCATCCGGTTGATATAGGTCGACGCGATCAGGGCGATTTTCGCGCTCGACTGTTCGTTGCGCTCCAGTCCGACATAGTTGCGCAACTCGCCTGCGATCTGTTCCTCCAGTTTGACCTTGCGGGTCAGTCCGAACATCTCGTCCACCAGCTCCTTCAGGATGTCGGGAGCGATGCCATAGGCGCTGGTGATGGCCGGGTCTTCGGACAGCAGGCGAATGCGATCGATCCAGCCATCAATGGCGGCGCGGGCGAACAGGGCTTCGCGATCCAACGTTGCGACTGCGACAGGGGCCTGGGCGCGTTGCTCGCCAGGCTTCAGGCGCTTGCTGGGCGACGACGCCACGGGCGTGGTCGCGCTGTCCACCTTCGCCATGCCCGAGCGCATGAAACCGAAGATGCTGTCGGTCAGTTCAATCGGGTTGACCAGAAACAGGCGCACCATGGTGCCAAAGGATTTCTGGCGCTCCATGTCTTCGAGCGCGTCGTACATCTTGCTGTAGGCCTCGCGCCGTTCGCGAAGCCGCTCGTCAATGTCGGTGGCGATATAGAACCGCTGAAGCTGATGGTGCAGCTCACGGCGCACATCATCGAGGCGCGCCGATATCTGTGACAGTTTCAGGTTGCGGTCGCAGACCTTTGTCACTTCCTGGGCAAGGTAGGAAATCCCGCCATCGTTGAGGCGGAGCGCCTCATCGAAGGCGCGTGCCGGATCGCGGAAATGCGCGGTGGATTCCTCGAGTGCCAGAAAGCCCTGGCGCAGCTCCTTCACCCGCGCGGCCTTGTCCGGCAAAATTTCAACTTCGCGGCGCTCATCGTAGCGGATGATCGCATCTGCGGGGTAGTTGGGATTGCGAAACCAGTAGCAATTGTCGAAAGGCTGGCCAGGCGTCCAGTTGCGTGGCCAGGAATGGGCCTTGCCGAAAAAGCCGAGCAAGGATGCTTCCAGCCGGTTCTTGAAGCGCAGGCTGGGGTCTTGGCCCGTATCACCCGCCTTGTCGACGAAGTGCGTGTCGAACCAGGTCATCACGAAAAACAGCAGGTTGGGCTGATTGCTCCGTCGCTGCGGGGTTGACCCATGCGTGCTGGCGATCCAATCCTCGACCAGGTTGGGCAGCGTGACCACCTCCTGGTTGGACGGGCGAATGCACAGCAACATGCTGGTCAGTTCCTGTTCCGCCACGTAGCGGTCGAAGAGATAGGCCACCTTGCCGCGCAGATAGGTCTCCTTCAGCGCATCGGCGCGTTCCTTGAAGAACTCCGCGAGGTTCACTTTCTGGCGGCTGCGGGCTCCTGGAAAATCGAGCAGGTCGATCTCGTTCGAGACAACGCGGGGTGGCGCGTCGCTCTGGATGCAAAGCTCTGCGGTGAGCGCCGCCACGATGGGGCGCGGGAGATCGGCTTGCGCTCCCGCCGCTGTCTTGACCGTCAGCAGATTATCTGTGGCGCTGCCCAGTCCGCTGAGCGTCGCGACGTCGAGGATTGAGCCTTCGCGGGGCACCAGCGCGTCGATGGGGCAAAATCCAGACTCGGCGCGGCCAAGCTTGTCCAGGCATTCGGTCAAGGACAGATACAGTTCCGAAAATGGCAGATGGCCGCCCCAGAGCGGAGCAAACAGCAGGGCACGCCCCTTCGTATCGAGGAGGGGGGCCAATCTTTGGGCCTCCTCCCAATAGCGCAGGCTATCCAGAATGCGGCTTGCCGGCAGGTTCTTGTAAAAATAATCCTGCAGGTCGATGATATCGAGCTCGCTGACTGGGGAGCGGATACCGGCGGCCTTGCCAAGCTGGGTAAACAAGTCGCCGATCTGGTCTGCCGATGGCGGATTTTCGCGCGTCTCGTCGCCATCGGAATGGAAGGTGTTGCCAAGAATCTTGACGATATCCATTTCGGACAGCAGCTTGATGCGGACCGGGCAACCCTTTGGCGTTGCTCCCAGATCCTGCGCACCGGTGAAGCGTGTCACCAGGCCGGTCGATTCCTTTTCTCCCGAGGGGTTGATCTGGCTCAGGAAGTCGATGGGGTCCATGCCATCGAAGCGTGCTTTCAGCGGGCCATCTTCCGGCCGGGCCAACACCTCGATCAAATAGGATTTTCCGGCCTGGCTGGGTCCGAAGACGCCCACGCACATCGGCCGCTTGGCCGCGACTTCGAGGCGGCGGGCCTTGATCAGCGTGCGGTTGATGCTGCGGATCAGGCTGGTCTTCTCGCGGCCCACCTTGTCGACGTTCTTGTCGGAAGAAAGCCACGCAATGCTCTCTTCCGCTTTGCTCGCGGTTTCCTTGGCACGCTTGGAAACTTTATCGGGCGACATCATGTGCAGTACCAATCAACTGATGGAAAGAATGCCGGTATCGAGCCAATAACCGTGCTCGCTGTCGAGGCTGTCGAGGACCAGATCCAGCTTGCGCCGAACATCCACGCCATTGGCATCAACCGCTTCTTCGATCTTGAACACTTCCTTGGTCGATTCCTGCCGGATCAGGGCGTCAGGCTGGTCCTCCTCGATATCCCTGTGATCCGCGCGTTCCAGCGTGATCGAGAAAGGAATCTTCAGCGGAACGGCATCCTGTCCTGGCAGAACCCTCAACCGGTAAAGCGGTGTGGCCGTCCATCGCTCCAGGGGAAGCTGGCGATAGCCGATCCGCATCGGGGCGTAATACTTGAAGCTTGCCCGCATGTCGTCCGCTGTCGGTTTCTGGTCGAGATTGATGTCCTTGAAAAACAGCTTCTGGTCCAGGAGCCGACCGTCCAGCTCCAGTCCGCCGATGTATTTTGCGGTGGACCGCAGGCCGAGGCGGTTGGTGTAGAGGGTGAAGTTGGTCAGCTGGCTTTCGGACAGGGCGCAGAGCATGCCACCGACAGCCGTCGTCGTCTTGGGATCGCCTATGCGGCGGTTGTCACGATCCCGGAAGGGATACCAGTTGCCGGCCTGGTACTCGTGCAGGGAAATCACCTTGTCCGGTGTCACTGACAGCT
>JANNFV010000580.1:0-5394 GCA_031380285.1 Hyphomicrobiales bacterium
CCCCTACCCTCTCCCCGCTGGCGGGGAGAGGGAGATCAACACAGGAGAAACGACCATGACCAAGCAATTCTGGGTGATCGGCGGCGAATACAAGGACGCCGATTTCAACGAGATCGAGGACGGCTCCCACCGCACCTATGGCCCGTTCTTCAGCTATGAAGAGGCCAACATGAAGTGGAAGGAATGCTCCGAGAAGAGCCGCAGCCAGGCCTATACCCGCTATCAGATCGTGGCTTCCGCCCACAATCCGCAGCGGCCCTCGGCCCGGCAGAAGGCGGCCATGGCAGCCATCGGCATGGCGGCGCACTGAACGGACGCGCGTTCAGCCCCAACCATCCCTTCGGCATCCAGCCCCCCAGCCTGTGCCGAAGGTGATGCCTGGCCGTGGCGAGCAGCGATGCTCCCACGGCCTTTTTGCACGGCCTTTTTTGCACGGCTTTTTCATGTCCCGCCCCTGATCATGCGGGTGAGCACCGTATCGCGGTCGAGCAGATGATGCTTCAGCGCCGCCGCGACATGCAGCAGAATCACGGCCAACAGCGCCTTTGTCAGCCGGCCATGCCAGGCCTTCGCCAAAGTAAAGGTCCCGAGATCGCGCGGAACGATAGCGGGCAGATCGAAGAGTCCGAAGACAGATGTGGGAATGGGCAACGGCGTGGCGGAAGCCATCGTCCAGCCGCTGAGCGCAACGACAACAACCAGCAGATACAGCGCGACATGCGCCGCTGACGCCGCAAGCGATTGCCACCGTGGACCGGGAACGGTGGGACCGCGCGGGGCCAGCGAAAGCCGCACCAGCAGGCGCATGACCGTCACGGAAAGCACCACGATCCCGAAGGCCTTGTGCGACTGGTAGAGATCGAAGCGGATGCCCGTGTCATCGACCCGCACCATGATGGTGCCGACCGCCAGCATGGTGAAGATCATCACGGCGGATATCCAGTGCAGCAGGCGGATGGCACCGCGCCATTCCGGTAGGTTTTGCCGGACCTGTTGCGGTTGCTCCCCCGTGCTCATTCCCCTTCCGCCTCTGTGGTGACCAGGATCCGCACGTCGTCCGCAATCAGCGGCTGCCCCGAGATGAAGCCGAACTCGGAGCGCCTGATCGTGCCGCGTGCCGAAAAGCGCAACTGCTTTTGCGCATACTGGCGCTGGTCGACCTCGACCTGAAAACTGACCGGGCGCGTCTGCCCCATGAAGGTCATGGCACCCGCCACGCTGACGGCGCTCTCGCTGAGCTTGTCCACCCGGCTGGAGCGAAAGCGCATCTCGGGAAAGGCCCCTGTGTTGAGCATCGACTCGCTTCTGATGAAGCTGGTGACCGAGGATGACCCCGCATCCACCGAGGCCGCCTGCACGACGAAGGACACCGCACTTTTCGCGGGTTCCTTGAAATCGATCGTGATATTGCCCTGGAACGTCTTGAATGACCCTTTCGTGGTCGGCCAGCCCACCGCGTCCACCTCGAAGGTGATGCGGGTTTTCTGCGGGTTGATCCTGAGGGTTTCGGCAGCGAAGGCTGTTTGCAAGACAAAGGCTGGAATGCAAACCGCGAGGGCGGCATGACCGAAAAATGCAGTGAACAGCGTCGACATTGTCTCAACTCCGGATTGCTTGCGATCTATAGGCTCAAAAGAGGCATCTCCAAGGTTGCTCTTCGCTTTGAATCACACCACCAGCTTCACCGCCCCCACCAGCACCAGATACCGCGCCAGCTTGCCCACGCCTGTCACGAGGATGAACAGCCACAGCGGCGTGCGCATCACGCCCGCCATCACCGTCAGTGGGTCACCGATCACCGGCACCCAGGCCGCAAGCAGCGACCAGACGCCCCAGCGCCTGTACCAGTCCTGATACTTGGCGAACTCCGCCGGTTTCACGGGAAAGCGCGGGTGATCGCGCCAGCGTTCGACGAACAGGCCCAGCACCCAGTTGACGACGGAACCCAGTGTGTTGCCGATGGTGGCGACCGCGACCAAGGTTGTCAGGCTCCACGAACCCATCGCCATCAGCGCCAGCAAGGCGGCTTCGGACGAGCCGGGCAAAACGGTCGCCGACAGAAACGCCGCCCAGAACAGTCCAACCAGTTCCCACATGGCGGAGGGTTTGCCTGATTGCGCGAAGCACGGCAATGTGAAGCTTCCTTCTCTCCGTTCTTGACGGGGAGAGGGTGGCTCGAAGAGCCGGATGAGGGGCAGAGTGAGGTCGCGCGACATCACTCCGCCCCTCACCCCAACCCTGTCCCCGCAAGCGGGGGGAGGGAGAAAAACAGGGAGAGGCAGGCATGGCAGCGAGATCAGGGATACCAGCAAAACGCCACATCATGGCGATCGACCAGGGCACGACCTCGACGCGCACCCTGATCTTCGGGCCAGACATGGCCATCGTCGCTTCCGTGCAGCAGGAGTTTCCACAACACTTCCCGGCATCAGGCTGGGTGGAACATGATCCGGAGGATATCTGGCGGACCGTGCTCGCCACCGCCCGCGCCGCCCTGAGGAAGGCCAAGTTGAAAGCATCCGATATTGCGGGGATCGGCATCACCAACCAGCGCGAGACAACCGTCATCTGGGAACGGTCCACGGGAAAACCCATCCACAACGCCATCGTCTGGCAGGACCGGCGCACGTCGGAGATCTGCCAGGCCCTCAAGGCCAAGGGCCATGAGGCACTGGTGCGCAAGAAGACCGGGCTGCTGCTCGACCCCTATTTTTCCGGCACCAAGGTGGCGTGGATTCTGGATGCCGTGAAGGGCGCGCGCAGCAGGGCCGACAAGGGACAGCTGGCCTTCGGGACCATCGACAGCTTCCTGATCAGCCGCCTCACCAAGGGCAAGGTCCATGCGACGGATGCCACCAATGCGTCCCGCACCCTGCTGCTCGATATCCACAGCGGGCAATGGGATGACGAATTGCTCGCCCTCCTCGATGTGCCCCGCGCCATCCTGCCCGAGGTCAGGGATTGCGCGGCGGATTTCGGCGTGGCGGATGCCGAATGGTTCGGGGCGGAAATCCCGATCCTGGGCGTGGCGGGAGACCAGCAGGCCGCAACCATCGGCCAGGCCTGCTTCGAGCCGGGCATGATGAAATCGACCTATGGCACGGGCTGCTTCGCGCTCCTGAACATTGGCGGCAAGGCCGTGCAGTCGAAGAACCGGCTGCTCACCACCATCGCCTATCAGTTCGGCGGCCAGCGGACCTATGCGCTGGAAGGCTCGATCTTCATCGCGGGCGCCGCCGTGCAATGGCTGCGCGATGGCCTTGGTATCATCGCTTCGGCTGGCGAAACCGGCAGGCTGGCAAGGCAAGCCGATGCGCAACAGCAGGTCATCCTGGTTCCGGCCTTTGTCGGCCTTGGTGCGCCCTATTGGGATGCGGAATGCCGGGGGGCCGTGTTCGGGCTGACGCGGGGGACCGGTCCTGCCGACATGGCGAAGGCTGCGCTCGAAAGCGTGTGTTTCCAGACCCGCGACCTGGTCGAGGCGATGCGAGGCGACTGGAAGGCGAAATCCGGCGCGGATACTGTCCTGCGCGTCGATGGCGGCATGACGGCCAGCGACTGGACCATGCAGCGGCTGGCGGACATGCTGGATGCGCCGGTGGATCGCCCCCGAGTGCTGGAAACGACCGCCATGGGCGCGGCCTATCTCGCGGGCTGGCAGGCGGGGCTCTATGGTCCGCCGGAACACTTTGCCAGGCGGTGGAAGCGCCAGAAGCGCTTTGTGCCCGGCATGGACCCTGCTGCTCGCGAAACCAGCTATCGCGCCTGGAAAGACGCCGTGCGTCGTACGCTCGGCAAGGTCGGCGGATGAGCATGCCGGGCCAGATCGCCTCCCTCTATCGCTATCCCGTCAAGGGCCTGTCGCCGGAAGCGCTCGACAGCGCCGATCTGGAAGCGGGCGGGCATTTTCCCGGCGACAGGCTGTTTGCCATCGAGAACGGACCTTCGGGTTTCGATCTGTAGCGGCGGAGCATCTGGCGAAGATCAGGTTCCTGATGCTGATGCGCAACGAAAGGCTGGCCCGGCTGAAGACCCGCTTCGATCCTGCGACGGCAGTGCTTTCCGTCAGCCAGGGGGGTGCCGTAGTGGTGGCGGGCGATGTGCGGACCGTGGCCGGGCGACAGGCCATCAATGCCTTCTTCTCCGCCTATTGCGCATCCGAATTGCGCGGTCCGGCCCAACTGCTGCAGGCACCGCCCGGTTTTCGCTTCATGGACAGCCGCAATGGCTTCATGTCGATCATCGACCTTGCCAGCGTTGCTGCCATTGCCACGGCTGCGGGACGGACCGGCCTCGATCCGCTGCGGTTTCGGGCCAATGTCTATACCGAGGGGCTGGGTGCCTGGGGCGAGTTCGACCTGGTGGGCCAGCAGGTCCGGCTGGGAGGTGCCAGGCTCGAGATCATCAAGCGCATCGATCGCTGCGCCGCCACCGATGTCGATCCCACGGCAGGTGTGCGAGACCTCGGCGTGGTGGGGCTGCTGGAGCAGCGCTTCGGCCACCATGATTGCGGGGTCTATGCCCGGATCATCACAGGTGGCCCCATCAAAAAGAGCGATCTGCTGACCGCCCTTTGATCATTTTTACTTGAAGTGGATCACAGCGGCAAATGCTTCACGCAGGATCATCGCCACCCGCATCGGGCGCGCCTTCCGCCTTTGGCCGACGGCGGCGGCGGTTGCGCAGGCGGACCCCGGTTGCATCACCCTCGTCCTGATCCTGGCTGGGCGCTTCGCCCTCATCGCCGCCGATCATCCTGACAGGTGCCGTGATGAAGGAAGGCAAGCCGGGCTGGTCCTCGGAAACGAAAGCCGGGGCACCGCCGGGCTGGATGGCCTCGCCGGGACGATCCGTTGACGAGAAGCGATCTTCACCCGATCGTCCTTCGCCCGGGATGCGATCTCCAAAATTGCGGTCGCGGCCAAAGCGCCGGTTCTGGCGGTCGCGGCCTCCCAGTTGCCGATCTCCCTGCGGTCTGTCTCCTGGCGGCCTGTCCCCCTGCGGACGGTCGCCCCTGTCCTCGAAGGGACGGCGGTTGTCGAACGGGCGCTCGGGACGCGGAGGACGCGGCTGGAAATTCTGCGGGCCGCTGTCCAGCAACTGCCCCGCGGGCATCGGAGGCTGGTCACCACCGCCGGGCACATCGCCATAGGTCGGCTGGCCAGGCTGGTGGAACCCGCCGCCCTGGCTGTTGAAGGCATTGGGCTGCTGGAAGCTTTGCGGCGTGCGGAAGGTGAAGCGGTCGGCACCTGCCACCTCGAATTCATCCTCATCATCCACGGCATCATCGGAGACGGGGTTGGGCAGGCCATTGGCCTGGTTGTAGGCGGTCTGCTGAGCATACTGGGCCGCCGCGATGATGCGATAATAATGCTCGGCGTGCTGGAGATAGCT
>JANNFV010000596.1:0-3699 GCA_031380285.1 Hyphomicrobiales bacterium
AGCAGCGCGAACTGGCGCAGGCCATCAAGCGGGCCCGCACGCTGGGCCTCCTGCCCTACGTGATCAAGTAAGACATCTGCTGCCCCGGCGGGTTCGCCCGCCGGGTTTTCGACATCGTCGCCTGTGTGACGGCCCAAACGGCCCCTCTCACGCAGGTATTGCTGGGGCCACCCGCCCCTAACCGCGCCAAGAGCCGGGACCGCAGGACAGGAACCCATGGCCAACGCCATCATCATCGCGGTTGTTGCAGGGCTCGCTTCGGCGATGCTGGCCGCTGCCGCCATGTCCGGCCCGGCCATCGGCTTGTTTTTCGTGATTCTGGCTCCACTCCCTCTGATGATCGTCGCCATCCGCTGGCAACCGCTGCTGGCGGTGCTGGGCGGTGCGCTGATGGCGGCGGCTTTGGCCTTCTTCATCCGGGGCAGTGCCGCTGTGTCCTTCAGCGTGCTTGTCACCCTGCCAGCCTTCATCGTCGGCTCCATCCTGTGGAGCGGCCGCTATGAGGGGCGCACACTGATCGGCCTGCTCTGCCTTTCCGCTGCGGGCTATGCCGTGCTGGCGACGCTTGTGGGTGCTCTCTCGATCAGTCTCGACTTCGCCACCCTGGAAATGCACCTGCTGCGCCAGTCCGAGACGGTCTACCGTTTCATGATGGGGATTGCCCGCGATGCGCCGCTGACGGCTCCGGGTGGGCAGGATCCGCAGCTCTTCATCCGGGCCTATGCCAATGCCGTGGCCCCCTTGAGCTGCGCGATGCTGGCCGTGATCTACATGCTCAACATCTGGCTCGCCGCGAAGATCGCCCATCGCTCCAGCCCCGAGGCGTTCAGCTGGACGGCTGTTCCGACCATGCAATTGCCGCGTCTGCTGCTGCCAGGCACCGCGCTGGCGCTGGTTGGCGGCATGTTCCCGGGGTATCTCGGACTGCTCATGGAGTTGGTCGGCATTGCTGCCGTGATGTGCCTGACGGCGCTGGGCTATGCAGCGGTTCACCACGCGACGCTGGGTCTGCGCGCCCGCAGCATGATCCTGACTGCGCTGTGGGTCACCACTTTCATCTTCGGGCTTCCCGCCTTCGCCATGCTGGCAGCGGGAATCGCTGAACTCGCCTTTGGCTGGCGCGACAAGATCATCGCCAACCGGAACACCTGAACCAACCAATCCACCACAAGGAGTATCAAGACATGGACGTTATTCTTCTCGAGCGCGTCGCCAAGCTCGGCCAGATGGGCGAAACCGTCAGCGTGAAGCCGGGTTATGCCCGCAACTTCCTGCTGGCCCGGGGCAAGGCGCTGCGTGCGACCTCCGCCAACAAGGCCGTCTTCGACAAGCAGAAGGCGCAGCTTGAGGCCCGCAACCTCGAGGCACGCTCCGAAGCCCAGAAGGTCGGCGAGAAGCTCGACGGCGCCGCCGTGACGCTGATCCGCCAGGCTGGTGAATCGGGCGTCCTCTACGGTTCGGTCTCGACCCGCGACATCGCCGATGCGCTGACCGCCGGCGGCTATTCCGTCAACCGCCAGCAGATCACCCTGCAGCAGCCGATCAAGGCGCTGGGCCTGCACAAGGTGCCCGTGCATCTGCATGCCGAAGTCGATGTGCTGGTGACCGTCAACGTCGCCCGCTCGAACGAAGAAGCGGATCGCCAGGGTCGCGGCGAAGTCATCGTGGCGGACCGCGACGACGGCAATCTCGACGATCTCGGCCTGGAAATCGGCGCAGCCCTGGCAGAAGCCGGTCCCCGCGCGGAACTGTGAGTGCATCTTCCTTCTCCCGCTCGCGGGAGAAGGTGGCGCGAAGCGCCGGATGAGGGTCTGCGACTTACCCCTCACCCGGCCTCGCTCCGCTCGTCCACCCTCTCCCGCCTGCAGGAGAGGGACAATCGCCCGCCCTCACCGGCGGGCGTTCTTGTTTTCGGCGGGTTTTCAGCGACACTCGGGGCGAAACCCGTCAAGCTGATTCGGACATATTTTTCGGCCCTGTGAATAGCGGTCTGAACTCTCTGGCGGTGCTTGCGATACTCAATGGCTTGACCGACACAAACCCATGTCCACTGCACTCTCCCTCGTCTCTTCCAGCACCTCCGCCGCTGACCCGAAGCTTGCTCCGCACAACATCGAGCTGGAGCGGGCGGTGCTGGGCGTCATCCTCGTCCATAACGAGGCCTTCGACCGCGTTTCGGATGTATTGCAGCCCGAGCATTTCTATGAAGGCGTCCACCGGCGCATCTATGAGGTGATTTCCACGCTGCTGCGCTCGGGCAAGATCGCCACGCCGATCACGCTCAAGATGTTCCTGGGTGATCTCGATCTGGGCGGCATGACCGTGGCGCAGTATCTGGCGCGTCTCGCGGCGGAAGCCACGACCGTGATCAACGCGGTCGAATACGCCAAATCGGTGCGCGACCTGTCGTTGCGGCGCAATCTCATTCTGGTGGGCGAGGAAATTTCCGCCGTTGCCTACGATTCACCTGCCGACATGACGCCCCGCAACCAGATCGAGGATGCGGAGCGCAAGCTCTACGGCCTGGCGGAGAGCGGCAAGTTCGAGGGCGGGTTCCAGCGCTTTGCCGATGCCCTTTCGCACGCCGTCGACATGGCCGCCAAGGCGTTTGAACGCGACGGCAACCTGTCCGGCATCGCCACGGGCCTCAACGATCTTGACCGCATGATGGGCGGCCTGCAGCGCTCGGACCTGATCATCCTGGCGGGACGGCCCGGCATGGGCAAGACAGCGCTGGCCACCAACATCGCCTTCAACATTGCCAAGGCCTACCGCGCCGAGGTCTCTCCGGATGGGCGGCGCGAGGCGCTGGATGGCGGCATCGTCGGCTTCTTCTCGCTGGAAATGTCGGCGGAACAGCTTGCAACCCGCATCATCGCCGAGCAATCCGGCGTGCCCTCCTACAAGATCCGCCGTGGCGACATCCAGCAGGGCGAATTCGAGCGCGTGGTCGAGGCCTCGCGCAACATGCAGTCTGCGCCGCTCTACATCGACCAGACCGGCGGCATTTCCATCGCCCAGCTTGCGGCCCGTGCCCGCCGCCTGAAGCGCCAGCGTGGCCTCGATGTGCTCGTGGTCGATTATTTGCAACTGCTGTCGGGCGCCAGCAAGAAGGGCGACAACCGCGTGCAGGAGATGACCGAGATCACCACCGGCATGAAGGCGCTGGCGAAGGAGCTTGAGGTTCCCATCATCGCCCTTTCGCAGCTTTCGCGCCAGGTCGAGAACCGCGACGACAAGCGCCCACAACTGTCAGACCTGCGTGAATCCGGCTCGATCGAGCAGGATGCCGACGTGGTGATGTTTGTCTATCGCGAGGAATATTACCTCAAGAACAAGCAGCCGCGCGAAGGCACGGAAGAGTTCATCAAGTGGCAGGCCGAGATGGAACGCGCCTATGGCCGCGCCGAGGTGATCCTGGGCAAGCAGCGCCATGGCCCGACCGGCACGGTGGAAATGCAGTTCGATGCCGAAGTGACACGCTTCAGCGATCTGGCGCAGGAAGACCGCACCCCAACGCGCATGGGGTGAGCCTCAGCCGTTTGCCCTTGAGGCGCAAGGCCGCTAAGTCCCTTTCATGAAACACCCCATCCACATCATCGGCGGCGGTCTTGCGGGCTCCGAAGCGGCCTGGCAAATTGCCCAAGGGGGCGTTCCTGTCGTGCTGCACGAAATGCGCCCCGTCCGGATGACCGATGC
>JANNFV010000601.1:0-1663 GCA_031380285.1 Hyphomicrobiales bacterium
CATGGTGTTCAAGGGGCCGGGGCTGGCACGGGAGATAGCGCAGGGATTGGCATCGGCGTGCAGGCGGGAGGGGTCAGCAAACGTGACGGCTTTCGTGGGTCGCCGTGCGGAAGCCATTGCGAAGGGCTGACGCCGTCAGCCCTTCTTCGCGGACATCGCCCGGGCGATCAGCCAAACCGGCACCACCAGCATGGCACCGTAGAGCGCGAACTCTGCGACGTTGCGCACCGCATCCCAGCCCGAGCCGATGATGCTGCGGACCATGGCTTCCAGGCCACGCAGCAGCGACACGGGTGACAGGCCCGCGAGGTGCAGCAGCGCACCCACGATGACGGAAATGATCGCGAGCTTGAGGAAGACCGCGCCGGGCTTGCCGCCCAGAAAGCGGGTCAGCGCGTTGGTGTCACCAGTGTTGTCGCTCATGCATCTGCCTGTCTGAATCACGCGTCCGCCGCTTGCGAACGCAGGGTCAGCCTACGGCATGCGCATCGCGCAGGAAAGCGGGAAGGTCGCCGGATTGCCGGGAGGTGGACGCCGTCATCTTGGCGGCCTGCGCGGCGGAGGCCACGGCGGGGATGCCGATGGCACGATAGAAATGCGTCAGTTCCTGCCGGGTCGCGATGCGGCTTCTGGCAGTGCGAGTCTCACGAGGCTCGGTCGGCATGGGAAAACCCTGGTCCTTTCTTCTGTCTGCTCCCGCCGATGTGCGGGGCAGGCTCATTCCTGCGATGTGATCCCGACCGGACAAGGACGGATCGAAGGCAGAAAGATGGCCAGCCATCCTTTCGGCGGGGCGAACATTGAGAAAGTCTAAACGGTTGAGATGAATGGGACTTTAAGGAGGTGACCCTTGCATCACTCCGAATGCCCTCTTTTTTCTCCCCAGCGTTTACAGCCTGTTTACGCCTCGGCTCCAGACTGCACCAAATCGATACACTGATTTGGAATTTGAATGCCCATCACAATCCTGATTGCGGATGACGATCCGATCCAGCGCCGTCTCCTCACCGAAATGGTGAAGCGGGCGGGCTATGACCCGATTGCCGTCGAGAGCGGCGAACTCGCGATCAAGCAGATCGAGAAGGGCGAGCCGCGCATCGACCTGCTGGTGCTCGATCTCGTGATGCCCGATCTCGATGGCATGGGCGTGCTGGGCCGTCTGCGCGACATGGACCTGGCACTGCCGGTGATCGTCCAGACGGCGCATGGCTCGATCGAAACCGTCATCTCCGCCATGCGCGCCGGCGCATCCGATTTCGTGGTCAAGCCGGTGGGTGCCGAGCGCCTGCAGATTTCCATCAAGAACGCCCTGCGCGTCGATGCGCTGGAAGGTGAGTTGCGCCGGGTCAACCGCCGCTCCGCCAACACGCTGACCTTCCGCGATCTGGTCACACGCTCGCCTGATATGGAGCGCGTGATCCGTCTGGGCGAGCGAACCGCGAAATCCGCGATTCCCGTGCTTCTTGAAGGTGAATCCGGCGTCGGCAAGGAAGTCATCGCCCGGGCGATCCAGGGATGTTCCGACAGGCGCGGCAAGGCTTTCGTCACCGTCAACTGCGGTGCGATCCCCTCAAGTCTGGTGGAAAGCATCCTGTTCGGGCACGAGAAGGGTTCGTTCACCGGCGCTCTAGACCGCCACATCGGCAAATTCGTCGAGGCCAAC
>JANNFV010000604.1:0-1646 GCA_031380285.1 Hyphomicrobiales bacterium
AGGCGCCGACTATGTCGCCTTTGGTGCTGTGGCAGAACCGAGTAGCGGCACAGACCACGTCGACGCCGACTCAGAGGATGCCGACGCCGACGAGACCGACATCGCCATGAGCCAACCCGAATTGATCGATTGGTGGGGCGAACTATTTGAAGTGCCGTCACTCGCACTTGGCATCACCGATGCCGATGCTGCAGGCAACATGATCGATGCCGATGCGGATTTCATATGCCTGACTGTCGCCGTCGGCGTCTCTATTCCCGACCTTGTAGCCACGGCGCGCACCATCGCGCGGGCAACCGGAGGGCCTCGCTGATGGTGACCAATCGACCCGACCACCGCGCCACGGCTGCCGCGGTGGTCGGTTTGCTGCTGGCCTTGTGCCCAGGGTCGGCCCACGCCCAGGACGCAAGTTCCTGGACCTCGGGACCCGCAACGGCAATGCCACCCAACCAGCGCGGCGAAACACGCCTGTTGCGGCCAGATAGCCAGCGCGCACCCGCGGATCGCCCGGGTGCAACCGCGCCAAATCCACGCGCGCTGCCGGGGCCTGCCGCAGCTGCACCTTCCGCTGGAACCTTGCAGCGCTTCAATGCGCCAGGTGCAGCGCCTGCCGCTGGGACGGGTGCGTTCGGATCCACCACTGTTCCCAAGACCTCAGGCGGGTCCGACCCGGCCTACGATGCCTTTGATCAGGGCCGTTATCTGACCGCCTTCGAATTGGCCAAGACGGCGGCCGCCACCGGCGATCCGCAGGCGCATACGCTCGTGGGCCGCCTCTATCAGGAGGGTCTTGGGGTACCGCGCGACCTGATTGTTGCAGCGCAATGGTATCGCCGGGCAGCCGAACTCGGCGATACCGAGGGAATCTTTGCGTTCGGTGTGATGTTGGCCGAAGGCGATGGCCTGCAACGAAACCGCGCCGGTGCAGCCGACTTGTTCGAGCAGGCCGCCGCGAGGGGCCATGTGCTGGCCAATTACAATCTGGCACTTTTGTTTCTGCGAGGCGATGGCAAGGCCGAGAGCCCCCAACGAGGTGCCCTCCATCTGCGGTACGCCGCCGAACGAGGCGTTGCCCAGGCGCAATATGATCTGGCGACCCTCTATGCGACGGGCATCGGTGTAACAGCCGATGCGGCAGAAGCCGCTGGATGGATGGAGCGTGCGGCAGACCAAGGTCATGTCGATGCGCTGTTGGAGTTCGGCGTTTGGCTGTTTCAAGGGCGCGGCGTCTCCACCAGTCAGTCGCGCGGGGCACAGATGTTTCGGCAAGCGGCCGAGAAAGGCAGCGCCGTTGCCCAAAACCGCCTCGCTCGCTGCTATGCCTATGGCGCAGGTTTCCCAGCCGACCTTGATGAAGCAGCCAAGTGGCACGTCATTGCCCGCTCCGGCGGCGTCGAGGACGTGGCGTTGGATGAGTTGATCAAGGCATTGCCGATCGCACGGCGACAAACGGCGCTGCGGGTCGCGACCGAGTGGATGGATCGCGCAACTCTGCAATAGCCACGAATTGAAAACGCGACGGCGCTTAGCGACCGGTGCGCGACGTGGTTGGTTCGGCGTCGTCAGTCCCAACTTGCGTTGCTGAACCGTCGTGACGGCTCACGATCCGGGTCAAGCGCGTTATCCAGATGCCCAGGCCCGCAGCC
>JANNFV010000627.1:0-1956 GCA_031380285.1 Hyphomicrobiales bacterium
GTCCTTCGGCATGCCCGCGACCTTCACAATGGCACCTTCAGGCGCCAGGTTGCCCTTGAGGCCAACGACGCCGCCCGTGATGGTGATCGGTTTGGCGGTCGTGTAGACCACGTCCTGATCCGGATTCCATTTCACCGATGCCAGGTTCTCGGCGATGGTGCGGCCCGTCACGGTCATGCAGTCGCCGTGGAGGTAGCCGCCATCCAGCAGCGACTTCATGATGAGAGGAATGCCGCCGACCTCGAACAGGTCTTTCGCGACGTATTTTCCGCCCGGCTTCATGTCGGCGATGTAGGGCGTGCGCTTGAAGATTTCCGCCACGTCGAAGAGGTCGAACTTGATGCCGCACTCATGCGCAATGGCGGGCAGGTGCAGCGCTGCGTTGGTGGAACCGCCGGAGGCCGCGACAGACATGGCCGCATTCTCCAGCGCCTTGCGGGTCACGATATCGCGGGGGCGGATGTTGCGGGCGATCAGTTCCATGATCATTTCGCCCGCCGTCATGCAGAACTGGTCGCGGATTTCGTAGGGAGCAGGCGCACCAGCGGAATACGGCAGGGCGAGACCGATGGCTTCCGACACCGTCGCCATGGTGTTGGCGGTGAACTGAGCGCCGCAGGCACCGGCGGAGGGGCAGGCCTTCTGCTCCAGCTCCTCCAGATCCTCGTTCGACATGTCGCCGACCGAATGCTTGCCGACCGCCTCGAACACGTCCTGCACCGTGACCGGCTTGCCCTTGAATGTGCCGGGCAGGATGGAGCCACCATAGATGAAGATGGAAGGCACGTTGAGGCGCACCATCGCCATCATCATGCCAGGCAGGCTCTTGTCGCAGCCCGCAAGGCCGACAAGCGCGTCATAGCTGTGGCCGCGCATCGTCAACTCGACCGAGTCGGCGATCACTTCGCGCGACACCAGCGAGGACTTCATGCCCTGGTGGCCCATGGCAATGCCGTCGGTGACCGTGATGGTGCAGAACTCGCGAGCCGTGCCATGAGCGGCGGCGACGCCCTTCTTGACGGCCTGGGCCTGGCGCATGAGGGCGATGTTGCAGGGAGCCGCCTCGTTCCAGCAGGAGGCCACGCCGACGAAGGGCTGGCTCATCTGCTTCCGGGTCAGGCCCATGGCGTAATAATAGGAGCGATGCGGCGCGCGCTCTGGCCCCTCGGTCACGTGCCGGGAGGGAAGCTTCGACTTGTTGAAAACGCGCGCGTCCATGGATGTCTTTCCGAACCTGACCGACCGTCGTGACGACCGGAAGCATTGGCTTCTCGCCGAACCCATTTCCGGCTGTGTCCGGAATGCCACGCAACGCTGGCACCCGACAACCGGTTTCTGGCCGAACCCATCCATTCCGACGAGATGCCCGGCGCATTATTGCAACGCACCAAAACCTGAAAGAAAAGAATGCCTTACCAATGACTCCGGGAGGCACTCAGATCATGGCGGGATTGCGGCAGACCGCGCCATGGTTCAGGTGTGAACCCAGAACATTTCAGGGTGTTGCGGGCGGGCAACAATCTGTCCGGCGCAGCGCCCGACTACAATATCAGTGGCAGCACGAAGAACCCGCCAATCACGAAAAACAGCAGGATGCCGGTCGCCAGCGGCAGGTGCTTCTCGATGAAGGTGCGGATGTTCTCGCCGTAGTAATAGATTGCCACGGCGAACATCGCGAAAAACGTCAGGCGCGAGACGAACATGCCCACGAAGAACAGCGGCAAGCTGTATTCCAGCACGCCCGACATGATGGTGACGATCTTGAACGGGATTGGCGTCAGGCCCTTGGTGACCAGCACCCAGAACCAGAATTTCGAACCCTCATGACGATAATACTCGGCCTGTTCAGCCAGCCCGTAGAAGGCGATGATGGCCTTGCCCGCCGATTCATAGAGAAGATGGCCGATGCCATAGCCGAGAAAACCGCCCGCGCAGGCACCTGCGGTACACACCAAC
>JANNFV010000667.1:0-5406 GCA_031380285.1 Hyphomicrobiales bacterium
CGCCAGGATCAGATCGGGATCCTGCATCAGCGCCCGGGCGATGCCGACACGCTGGCGCTGGCCTCCCGACAGCTGATCCGCCCGGCGCGTTGCGAAATCACCAAGGCCCACGGCATCCAGCAATGCGAAGGCTTTCTGCACATCCTCGGCACTGAAGCGCCGCAACCACGCCTTCCAGGCCGGCATGTAGCCGAGACGGCCCGACAGCACGTTCTCCATCACCGACAGCCGCTCCACCAGGTTGTACTCCTGATGCACCATGCCGATCTTGCGCCGCGCCTGCCGCAGCGCCAGGCCCGAGAGCTTTGCCATGTCCTGCCCCTTGAACAGGATCGACCCGGAGGTCGGCGTCACCAGCCGGTTGATGCAGCGGACCAGCGTGGATTTGCCCGTCCCAGACGGACCGATGATCGCGGTGATACCGCGCCCCTCGATGGTGAGGTTGATCTCCTTGAGGATCGGCTTGCCCGCCACATACTCTTTTCTCAGGTTCCTGATGACGAGCGCACCTGCATCAGGAATCGCCCCAGCCGTTGCAACGGTCATGGCTTGGGTGCTGCTGCGGGGGCACCGGCAGGCGCTGCGGCAGGAGCGGCGGCAGGAGCGGCGGCAGCCTTGGCCGCATCATCCGCTGCCTTCTTTGCGGCGACCTCGGCATCCCGCTTCACCTGAGCCTCATAAGCAGCCCGATTGTACGGCGTGCCAGACTTCTCAGCGACCTCGCGGATCGGCTTCCAGGTATCCTTGTAGGTGATCGGCACGAAGCGATCATTGCCGGCATACTCCTTCTTGATCTCGTCCGAGAACGGATAGGAAATCATGCAATCCGTGATCTTCTTCTGCAACTCGGGTTTGAGGTCATGCGACATGACGAAGCCCGTCGTCGGGAAATTCTCGCTCTTCCAGATGATGCGAATCTGGTCGCCCTTCACCTGTCCCCGCGCCACCATGCGGTCGTAGATATCGGATGCGACAGCCGCCGCATCATAGTCACCAAGGCTGACGCCGAGGATCGACTTGTCATGGCCGCCCGACATCAGCGGCTTGTAGTCCTCATCTGGCTTGAGGCCCTGCTCGCCGAAGAACACGCGCGGTGCGAGATTGCCGGAGTTGGAGGACGGCGAGACATGCGCCACCTTCTTGCCCTTGAGATCGGCCAATGTCTTGTAGGGGCTGTCCGCCTTCACGATCGCATAGACCTGATAGCCGCCCACGCCCTGCGCCGTGCCCATGCCGACGAAGGGTACGCCACCCGCCATGTTGACGGCGAAGCCAACCGCACCTGTCGCATAGAGCGCGATGTGCAGGCGTCCGGCCCGCTGTGCTTCGATCTGCGCCGAATTGGAATGCACGTTGAAGAAGACGATGCGCTTGCCGGTGCATGTTCCCATATGGGTCATGATGGGATCATAAAGGCTCTTGTAAACCGCCGGGTTCTCGGTTGGCGACCAGGCGAAGATCAGCGTCGACGGGTCTTTCTGCTTGGCAGGATCCGACGGCACGTCAGCGACCAGATCATTGTTCGCGTCGCAGTAGATTGTGTCGAGCTGGCCGCGGTTCGGGCAGGCATCCTGCGCCCTTGCGGCGGCGGGCGGCAGCGCGACAGAGACCAGGAGCGCCGCAGCAGCGGCAAGACAGGTTTTGCTGATCATGATCGTCCTCATGGCTTCGGTTGTGCTGGTGTGGCAGGAGCGGCAGGTGTTGCGGGAGCGGCGGGAGGCGTGGCTTGCTGCTGCTTCTTGGCCAGCGCTTCCGCCTCGCGTTTGGCTTCCGCATCATAGGCCGCCTTGTTGTAGGGCGTGCCGGACTTCTCCGCCACGTCGCGGACCACGGCCCATTCCTTCTGGTAGGTGATCGGCAGGAAGCGGTCGTCGCCGTTGAACTCCTTCTGCATCTCGGGCGAGAAACGGAAGCTGTAGAAACACGCCTTCAGCTTCGCCGCCAATTCGGGCTTGAGGTCATGGGCATGGGCGAAGGACGAGGTCGGAAATACCGGCGAGCGATAGATCACGCGGTAATCCGCTTCTTTGATCGTGCCGCGCGTGATCATCCGTTCGAACACGTCGGATGCGACCGCAGCCATGTCATAGTCCCCCGTGCCAACGCCCAGGATCGACTTGTCGTGCCCGCCCGACATCACCGGCTTGTAGTCATCATCCGCCTTCAGGCCCTGTTCCGGGAACAGCACGCGCGGCGCGAGGTTGCCCGAGTTCGAGGACGGCGAGGTGTGCGCCACCTTCTTGCCCTTGAGATCACCCAGCTTCTGATAAGGACTGGAGGCTTTCACCACGGCCACAAGATTGTAGCCTCGCACCTCGGCCCCAAGGCCCTTGGCCGCGAAGGGCACTGCTCCGGCCAGATTGACCGCAAACCCTGTCGGTCCGGTCGAGAATCCTGCGAAATGCAGGCGACCCGAGCGCATCGCCTCGATCTCGGCTGCATTGGACTGCACGGGATAATAGACCATGCGCTTGCCCACGCACTGGGTGAGGTGATCGGTAAACGGCTTGAACACATTGGCATAGACCGCTGGGTCTTCGACCGGCGTATAGGCCCAGACCAGCGCGGAGGGATCACGCCATTTCGCAGGATCCTTCGGCGCGTCAGCGACCAGGTCGCGGTCGGCGTCGCAGTAGAGCGTATCGAGCTGGCCACGATTCGGGCAGGCATCCTGCGCCAGCACAACACTTGGCATGAGCACCCATACAGCGCCGCCAAGCAGCGCGAGAGATATCTTTTTCAAAGCACCACTCCCTTGAAGCGTTTTTATTGCATCCGCTCTTTGATGGCAGATTGCATCGACAGGCTTGGCTGCGCAAGCTGACAGGAAACTGTCAGAAAGATAGTCTGTAAAACGCCATGCGGATTATCCTCGTCGAAGACATGGCCGATCTCGCCGCTGCTCCCTCGGCACATCTCGCCTCGCTCGGCCATGTGGTCAAGTGGTGTTCGATCTACTGGAGCACGGAGATGATGCCGGAGGCTCGACACCGGAACGCGATCGTTATCGCCGACAACGCCATCGCATCGGAGCTGGAGGGGTATGCGCAAGAAGCCAGGAGCATGACGGCAACGATGGCATGCCGACTGACCAACTGACCCACGAGACCTGCGCAACCGTCGCCCCTGACCCTAACACTGCGATCCAGATGGTGACAGTTGCCTTCGAGGTGGCCGGCCTTGACGTGAAGCGCATCCTGCAGGGTTGCGCCCGCGGCACAGGCGGTCCGGTCTACGATTCAACCAATGCCGACCGCCTCAGGGAAGCTTTCGGCCAGTTCATCGAGACGTCTTCACTCCGGATCGTCTTCCTTGTTCTGCAGCACGCGCGTCAACTCGCCCGGACCAAAGCCGTCGCGGTTGTAGATGTCGTCGCGGAACTGCACCACGCCCTCGGGCGTCGCCCAGGCCGTGATATAGACCCAATGCGTGAACAACGATTCCTTGAACTTGGCATCGATGCGCTGGCCCGACCGGATGGCATTCTCGATCGCATCCCGATCCCAGCCCGGCGTATCGCGCAGCAGCCATTCCACGTAGGACCGCACATTCTGCACGCGCACGCAGCCCGATGAGACAAAGCGGAAATCATCGCCGAAGATGCCCTTGGCGGGTGAGTCATGCATGTAGACGCCGTGGGGTGAATGCACATTGATGCGCATGAAACCCAGCGAGTTGAACTCGCCACCCTGGTCCTGGCGGAAGCGGTATTTCGTGGCCTCATCGGAACGCCAGTTGATCTGCTCCGGCTGCAATTCCTGACCAGCGCCGTTGAAGATGCGGATCTTGTTTTCGCGCAGGTAGGTCGGATCCGCCTGCATCTTGGGGATCAGATCTTTCTTGATGATCGAGGCAGGCACCGTCCAGAACGGGTTGAAGTTCACCTCGGTGATCTTCGCCGACATGATCGGTGATTGGCGGTCGATCTTGCCCACACCAGCAGTATGGCGCGTCGCCACCTGTCCATTTTCGACCGTCTCGACATAGGCCGCGGGGATATTGATGGTGACGAAGCGGTTGCCAAGGTTGCTCAGGGCCAGCGACTTCAGGCGCACCAGGTTGATCTCAAGCTGCCGCAGCCGCTTGTCTGCCGACATGTTCATCGCGGCATAGGTCTGCGCGGCGACGACGCCGGTCTGGCCAAGGCCATTGCGCCCCTGGAAGCGCTTCACGGCCGCTTCTACATAAGCGTCGAAGACCGGCGACGAAGCCAATGACGGATCGAGATCACCCGTCTGGATCAGGCGGCGGCGCAGCGGCACCACGGCATCCGACCGCATGCCGAGGCGCACCCGCTCCGCACGCGGGATAACAGTGAAGCCACCCTGCGCCACGATCTGCTGATACTGCTGCATCGCCGCTTCCGTGGCCTGCACGGTGGCAGGCGACAGGATGGGCGCATTCGACCGGACATTGGCGACACGCGAGCCGGAATCATATCCCTGGCTCCATTCGGCCTGCCCGCCGCCCAGCGCGTTGGGAGGAGCGGCAAACGCTGCAGGTGCGGCCACGCACGCACCAAACCCCGCCAGCACCACGCGACGGTCCAAACCGACGTCACTCTTCATTCGTACACCCATCATCCGATCCTTCCGGAACCCGACAGAACACAATTGCGGCGCTTATACCCTGATAACCCTAATGTCGGGTTTCCATGACACGGGCCCACTTGCGTTCGTCTCGATCTTTATAATTCAATTTCGGTGTGTGGTCAGAGGATAGTGGGGCTAAAATGCGGCAATCACGGGCTTGTGAGGGTGTTTTGAAACCAAATACGCCATGATCACGGTGCTCGTCGCCACATTGCTCACGACCTTTGCCGCCTTCACCCTGCTCTGGGCGGCCAGCCTGCCGCGCAAGGATGCGAGCATCGTCGATTTTTACTGGGGTCCAGGATTCGCTGTAATCGCCGCGCTTGCCTGGCTGCTGAGCGACAGTGCCGGGTTGCATGGCTCCCTGGTGATGCTGGCCGTTGCTGCCTGGGGGCTGCGGCTGGGCTGGTACATGCTGCGCCGTCACCATGGCGAGGAGGATGCCCGCTACCGCGCCATGCGCGAGCGCCACGGTGCCGGTTTCGGGCGCACCAGCCTGTGGCTGGTCTTCTGGTTGCAGGCCCTGATCCAGTGGCTGGCCTCCACGCCCGCCCTGGTCGCCTTCCTTGCCACACCACGCCCTGTACCGGCCCTGATCTGGATAGGTGCTCTGGTGTTTGCGGCCGGATTTGCGTTGGAAATTGCAGCGGATGCAGCGGTGGCCCGCCACAGGGCCGACCCCGCGAGGCGGGGCACGCTGCTGACAACAGGTCTGCACGCCCGCATCCGCCATCCCAACTATCTCGGCGAGATCATCCTGCAATGGGGCCTGGGGCTGATCGCCTTTGGGGGAACGCTGAACCCGCTCGCCTTC
>JANNFV010000681.1:0-7596 GCA_031380285.1 Hyphomicrobiales bacterium
CCATCGGCTTCCTCGTGGTCTATGCCATTGCCTATCTGAACAAGTCCCTGAAGCTCGGCCAGATGTCGCTGCTCAGCCAGGAGACGATCCTCGTGCTGATGCCCCCGCTTGGCCTCATCTTCCTGGTGCTGGGCACCATCTTCCTCGGCATCGCTACGCCAACCGAGGGCGGCGCGATGGGTGCGGCTGGTGCCATCCTGATCGCGCTAGCCAAGGGGCGCCTGTCCTGGGAACTTACGCGGCAAGCCGTGGATTCGACAGCCAAGCTGTCGGCCTTCGTGCTGTTCATCCTGGTCGGTGCCCGGGTGTTCTCGCTCACCTTCTACGGCGTCAACGGCCACCTGTGGGTCGAGCATCTGCTGATCTCGCTGCCAGGCGGCGCGACGGGCTTCCTCATCGTCGTCAACGTGATGGTGTTCCTGCTGGCCTTCTTCCTCGACTTCTTCGAGCTGGCCTTCATCATCATCCCGCTGCTGGCATCGCCGGCAGAGAAACTGGGCATCGACCTGATCTGGTTCGGCGTCATCCTGGGCGTGAACATGCAGACGAGCTTCATGCACCCGCCCTTCGGCTTCGCGCTGTTCTACCTGCGCTCGGTCGCGCCGACGGTGGAATACACCGACAAGGTGACCGGCCTGAAGATGGCCCCTGTGACGACAGCGGAAATCTACTGGGGCGCGATCCCCTATGTGGTGATCCAGTGCATCATGGTGGCCCTGGTCATCATCTTCCCGCAGATGGTCATGGTCTACAAGAACACGACGATCCAGTTGAACCAGCAGCAGATCGACGATGCCTTCAAGAACATCACCATTCCCGGCCTCGCACCTCCGGGCAGTGGTGGTGGATTGCCCGGCCTGCCGGGGTTTGATCCCCCCCCCATCAAAATTCAGTAGCGACGATCACAAGGGGCGGGAGCAATCCCGCCCTTCTCGTTTCAAAATCCCGCTTCCGGCAATCGAAGTGACAAGCAAGGGGCTGCGGCGCTATCCTGCTTGCGCAGG
This sequence comes from Hyphomicrobiales bacterium, assembly GCA_031380285.1. Taxonomy (GTDB): domain Bacteria; phylum Pseudomonadota; class Alphaproteobacteria; order Rhizobiales; family Beijerinckiaceae; genus JADCCX01. Next base: position 1,005 of record JANNFV010000681.1, read on the forward strand.
AGACGATTCATGAAGCTCTATGATGGCGGCCGCTTCCCGAACCCACGGCGCGTGCGGGTGTTCCTGGCCGAGAAGGGCATCGCCCTGCCCCATCTCGAGCAGGTCGATCTGGCTCAGAACCAGCACAAGACCGATGCCTTCACGGCCCTCAATCCCAGCCAGGCCATTCCTGTCCTGGAGCTCGATGACGGCACCACGATTTCCGAATCCGTCGCGATCTGCCGCTATTTCGAGGAACTCCATCCCGAGCCGCCGCTGTTTGGCTCAGGCCCTGCCGGCAAGGCGATGGTCGAAATGTGGAACCGCAGGCTTGAACTTGGCCTGCTCAACAGTGTCGCCGCCACCTTTCGCCACGGACATCCCGGCATGGCAGGACACGAAGTGCCGCAGGTCGCGGAATGGGCGGCGGCGAACCGGGACAAGGTTCCCGGCCAGCTGCGCCTGCTGGATGCCCAACTGGCCCGCCACACATTCGTCACGGGCGAGACCTACACCATCGCCGACATCACGGCCCAGATCGCAGTGGATTTCATGAGATTGCCCAAGCTTCAGGTCCCCGATGACTGTCAGAACGTCAAGCGCTGGCACGCTCTTGTGTCGGCCAGGCCAAGCGCTGCGGCTTGAATGATGCGCGTCCTCGCTTTTCTGTTTGTCGCGATCCTGTCTGGCGGTCAGTCGCTGGCGTCAGACGAGCGGCGCAATCTCGTCGATGCAGAGCTTCGCGCCATGGTGTCCGGCCATACGGTCACCGGTCGCCACGACAATGGCATGCCCTACAGCGAGTGGCATGCGCCGACCGGCCAGGTCTATGGCCACAACAACCGCGAACCCAACGACCAGGCCTGCTGGGACATCAAGGACGATGCGATCTGCTACTATTACGCGGGCGGTGCGGCGCGTGGCACCTATTGCTGGACCTTCCGCAAGGTTTCCGAAACGGGGTACCGCCTGCGCTCGCGTGAAAGCGGCATCGAGGCCACGGGCATCTGGCAGGCCGGAAACCTCTATGACTTCTCCGACAACGGCAAGCCCTGGTCATGCGAGCCGCTCTCCTCGCGCATCATGACGCCACGTCCTGGCAATGCGCCGCTTCTTGGTAATGCGCCACGTCCTGGCAACGCGCCACGTCCTGGCCACGCGACAAGGCATGCCGCACGATGACCACGCGGACCCGGCTTCTGCCGCCTGCCCTGCTGCTGTTGGGCGCGATGCAGGGCGTTGCCCTGGCCGGTGAGCCGGACTGGATGACCGCCAGCGCCTTGCGGGGCCTGATCACAGGCAACACCATCACCGGGCGCTACGACAATGGCGAACCCTACAGCGAGTATCACGCCGCCGATGGCAGGGCGCTCGGCCACAACAACCGCGAACCCAACGACAACGCCTGCTGGGATATCCGCGGCAACGAAGTCTGCTATTACTACGCCAAGGGTCGCGCCAAAGGCGAGTTCTGCTGGCGTTTCCAGCGCCTGGGCGACAGCGGCATCCGCGCCAGCCTCGTCGACAAGGGGCGGCGCGAGATCATCGGCATTCACCAGAACGGGAACCCGCATGACCATTCCGACAACGGCAAGCCATGGACCTGCGATCCCGTGACATCAGAGAAGTCCACGCCCCGTGAAACCACCGCTCGCCTCGCTCGTCGCTGATCTCGCGGCCTGTCGGATCTGCCGCGATGCACCGCAGTTCGGCGCTGCCCTGCCCCACGAACCGCGCCCGGTCATCCAGATCGCGCGAACCGCCCGCATCCTGATCGCCGGGCAAGCGCCGGGCACCCGCGTGCATGCCAGCGGTCGCCCCTTCACCGACCCTTCCGGAGACCGGCTGCGGCAATGGATGGGGCTGGACGAGGCCAGCTTCTATGACGCATCCTCCGTCGCCATCATCCCGATGGGGCATTGCTTCCCGGGTCTCGACGCCAAGGGAAGCGATCTGCCACCCCGCCGGGAATGCGCACCGCGCTGGCGCCAGGCTTTCCTCGATGCCCTTCCCGATCTCCGGCTGATCCTCGTGATCGGTCAATATGCAAGGGACTGGCACCTGCCGGAATGGAAAGGGCAAGGCCTGACCGAGACGGTCATGGCCTGGCGGGAGATCAGCATTGCGCAGGCGCAACCCCGCATCATTCCCCTGCCGCATCCCTCATGGCGCAACAGCGGCTGGCTGAAGCGCCATCCCTGGTTCGAGACAGAATTGCTACCGGAATTGCGGAACGCAATAAAAGCTGCTGCCGGTTGACAGTGCCGCAATCTTGACTTCCATATGGAAGTTATATATTGATAATTCCCATATGGAAACGACATGCCTCTCGCACTTGCACCAGCAGCCGATCCAGCAGCCGTTGTCGTGAAGGCCCTCCTGCGCGCGGGTGAGATTCTTGATCTCCGGCAATCCGACCTCGGCGAGATCATTGGCCTGTCCGCCGCCAGCATGAGCAGGCTTGCCAAGGGGGATGGGCGTCTGACGGGCAAGAGCTTCGAGCTCTCGCTGCTCTTCCTGCGGCTGTTCCGCAGTCTGGACGCCATCACGGGCGGTGATGATGCAGCATCCAGAAGCTGGCTGCGCGGTCCCAACACAGCGCTGGGACAGGCCGCACCACTGGAGCGGATCAAGAGCATCGAGGGCCTGATCGACGTGGTGGGATATGTGGACGCCCGCCGCGCTGTTGTCTGAAGCTCAAAGCCTCGACACGTCGCTATGGCGCTTCGTGGAAGATCAGCATCGCATCTCGACCATGCGCCTTGTCGACACAATCGACGAACAGCGCATTCTGGAGGAATTGCTCGACACGTCGAAACCACCAGTTCCGGTGGAATGTCAGCACTTGCACTACCTTCTCTTCACGCCGTTTCGATACAGGGCGGTGGTCCACGGCTCGCGGTTTCGCCCTGCAGGCGAGCGACGGGGTGTGCTCTACGCGGCTGAGTCCATGGCGACCGCACTGCATGAGGTGGCGTTTTACCGCCTGCTGTTCCTCGCGGAATCGCCATCGATGACCGCACCGCAGCGCCCGGCGAACATGACCGCCTTTTCCTTCCGCAATGGTCCGGCCCTGACGATTGATCTTTCCGCTGCAGCATTTTCTGGTCAGCGGGGCCAGTGGGAGCATCATTCAGACTATCAGGCTTGCCAGACCCTGGCCGAAACCGCGCGGCAAACGGGTATCGCGGCCATTCGCTATCGGTCCGTCCGTCACGTCGGCGGATGGAACCATGCGATCCTGACATGCAGGCATCTCTCCGGTCCACGCCGCGACAGCTACCGCCAGTGGGTTCTGCTGGCCGACCGGCGCGGAATCACGGCCTGGACCGAACATCCCGAGCGGCAATCCATGTCGCTTCCCCTTGCCGCGTTCGCCGGGGATGCCAGACTCAATGGACTGACGGCATAGAACCGAACTTCACTTCTCCAGGCGAGCCACGAGGCTGGACGTATCCCAGCGCTTGCCGCCCATTTTCTGCACTTCGGAATAGAACTGGTCGACCAGGGCCGTGACGGGCAGATGCGCACCATTGCTGCGGGCCTCGTCGAGGCAGATCCCCAGATCCTTGCGCATCCAGTCCACTGCGAAGCCGAAATCGAACTTCATCTGGTTCATCGTCTTGCCGCGGTTCTCCATCTGCCACGAACCGGCGGCACCCTTGGAAATGACGTCAAGCACCGCGTCGATATTCATGCCTGCCCGCTTGCCGAAATGCACCGCCTCGGACAGCCCCTGCACCAGGCCTGCAATGCAGATCTGGTTCATCATCTTGGCGATCTGCCCGGCACCTGGTGCGCCCAGCAGGCGGCAGGCGCGGGCGAAGCTCATGATGACCGGTTCCGCCCTGGCGAAGACATCGGCGTCGCCGCCGCACATCACGGTGAGCACGCCGTTCTCGGCACCGGCCTGTCCGCCAGACACCGGCGCGTCGATGAACCCAACGCCCTTGGCCTTGGCGGCGGCATGCAGCTCACGCGCCACGTTGGCCGATGCCGTGGTGTGATCCACGAAAATCGCGCCCGACACCATGCCTGCGAAAGCCCCCTCCGCGCCGAGTGTCACGGACCGCAGGTCGTCATCGTTGCCCACGCAGGCAAAGACGATCTCCTGGCCCTTGGACGCCTCAGCTGGCGTCCTTGCGGCCTTGCCGCCATGTTCGGAAACCCACTTTTCCGCCTTGGCGAAGGTGCGGTTATAGACCGTCACCTCATGGCCCTTGGAGGCGAGGTGGCGGGCCATGGGATACCCCATGACACCAAGGCCCAGGAATGCGACTTTTGCCATTGCGATGTGCTCCTCGAATGTTTCGACAAAAGCCATATCCGAAGCTGCTGGCGGGCGCGAGTGGGGAACATGAAAGCCTTGCGCGGGAGACATGCTCAAAATTGATGCAATTAACACCGTTTCTGAATAAATTGCCCTCGCGCCTGCGTGTTTTCACATCATCGGCACTTGCCAAAAGCGACGGATACCGTAGTTAAGCCCACAGGCCGAGGAGGCTTGGGGAGCTTGCACTTTGCGGCTTCCCGTTCTGGAGGAAAACGCATGAAGCGTCGCCAATTCTTGACGGCCGCCACAGTCGGCGCAGCCGCCACCACGATCGCAATGCCAGCGATTGCCCAGTCCTCTCCCGAGATCAACTGGCGCCTGACGTCGAGCTTCCCGAAGTCGCTCGACACCATCTTCGGTGCTTCGGAAGTGATGGCGAAGGCCGTCTCCGACATCACCGACGGCAAGTTCAAGCTGCAGGTCTTCGCAGCGGGCGAAATCGTTCCCGGCCTGCAGGTGGCGGATGCCATCACCAACGGTACGGTCGAGGTCGGCCACACCGCTTCCTACTATTACGTCGGCAAGGATCCGACCTATGCCTTCGGCACGGCTGTTCCCTTCGGCCTCAACGCCCGCCAGCAGACGGCGTGGTGGATGTACGGCGATGGCGAGAAGCTGATGAACGAGTTCTACGGCACGCAGAAGATCCATGCCCTCATCGGCGGCAACACGGGTTGCCAGATGGGCGGCTGGTTCCGCAAGGAAATCAAGACCGTCGACGACATGAAGGGCCTCAAGATGCGCATCGGTGGCTTCGCCGGTCGCGTGCTCCAGAAGCTCGGTGCCGTTCCCCAGCAAATCGCTGGCGGCGACATCTATCCCGCGCTCGAAAAGGGCACCATCGATGGTGCCGAGTGGGTCGGTCCCTACGATGACGAGAAGCTCGGCTTCAACAAGGTCGCGCCGTTCTACTACTATCCCGGTTGGTGGGAAGGTGGTGCCATGCTCCATTTCTTCATCAACAGCGACAAGTGGAACAGCCTGCCCAAGTCTTACCAGGCGGCTCTCCAGTCGGCAGCGCATCTCGCTCACAACGACATGCAGGCCAAGTACGATGCCCGCAACCCGGCCGCCCTCAAGCGCCTCGTTGCCGGTGGCGCACAGCTGCGCCCATTCTCGCCAGAGGTCATGCAGGCCTGCTTCAAGGCTTCGCAGGAACTCTACACCGAGACATCGGCTGCGAACCCGCAGTTCAAGAAGGTGCATGACAACCACATGGCCTTCCGCGGCGACCAGTTCCTCTGGTGGCAGGTGGCCGAGTTCAACATGGACAACTTCATGGTCCGTGCGAAGGCTGCCGGCCTGATCTGATCGATCGGCTCTCTCGACAAAACCCCGGGGGCAACACCGGGGTTTTTTGTTCGTGCCAAGGAATTGGCCTGGGACGCTCACAAAGCGGGCCGTTGGAAAGGGCCAGCCCTGTCAGCCTCTCCCGCCTGCATTGACTATCGGGCCTCAAGGCTTCAATGAGCGGCGGTCATAACGGCTGTTCGGCGACCCTTGTCGTCGATGCGTTCACGTCAAAGCAGGCTCATGTTCAACAACAAGGTCATTCTCGTCACGGGGGGAACCGGCTCGTTCGGCCGCGTCTTCATCCGACAGATCCTCGAGCGCTACACGCCGCGCAAGATCATCGTGCTGTCGCGCGATGAGCTCAAGCAATACGAGATGGCGCAGGTCTTCACACAGGATTCGATCCGTTTCCTGATTGGTGACGTGCGCGATGAGCGCCGCCTCGTGCAGGCCTTCCAGGGTGTCGATTTCGTCGTGCATGCGGCTGCCCTTAAACACGTGCCGATTGCCGAGTACAACCCGTTCGAATGCATCAAGACCAATCTCTATGGCGGGCAGAACGTCATCAACGCCGCCATCGAGGCCGGCGTCGAAAAGGTCATCGCCCTGTCCACGGACAAGGCGGCGAACCCGGTCAATCTCTACGGCGCGTCGAAACTGGCCTCGGACAAGCTGTTTGTCGCGGCCAACAACATGGTCGGCACGCGCAAGACCCGTTTCAGCGTGGTGCGCTACGGCAACGTCGTGGGCTCGCGCGGCTCCGTGGTGCCGTATTTTCGCAAGCTCGTGCAGGAGGGCGCCAAGGACCTGCCTATCACCGATCCGCGCATGACCCGGTTCTGGATCACGCTGGATGACGGCGTCGAGTTCGTGATCCAGAACCGGGTCATGCGCGGATCGGTGATAGGCAGGTCCTTGGCGCCCTCCTGCACGAGCTTGCGAAAATACGGCACCACGGAGCCGCGCGAGCCCACGACGTTGCCGTAG
>JANNFV010000036.1:0-2570 GCA_031380285.1 Hyphomicrobiales bacterium
GCCCGTGTCGAGCATGGGCATGACGCGCTTGAATTGAATTGCCCTGATTGATGACAACGCGACAGGCAGGTGCTGTGAGAAATCCCTGATGCACTTTGGCTTTTGCCGCGCTATGTCTTTGCCATGATTGCCAATCCCACCTCCATCGACACCACCGCCGATCTCCTCACATCCGCCAGTTACGTCGCCGACCGGTCACTCGCCACCGTGCTGTTTCTGGCGTTGAAAATGGGCCGTCCGCTGTTTCTCGAAGGGGAGGCGGGCGTTGGCAAAACCGAGATCGCCAAGGTGCTGTCTCAGGCGCTCGGCCGCAAGCTGATCCGCCTGCAATGCTATGAGGGGCTGGACGTTGCTTCCGCCGTTTATGAATGGAACTATGCGGGCCAGATGATGGCAATCCGCCTGGCGGAGGCGGCGGGTGACAAGGATCGCGAAAGCCTGCAATCCGACGTCTTCTCCGAGCGCTACCTGATCAAGCGGCCGCTGCTGCAGGCGCTGGAGGATGATGGCTCCGGTCCGCCCGTGCTGCTGATTGATGAGCTGGACCGCACGGATGAAGCCTTCGAGGCCTTCCTGCTGGAAGTGTTGTCGGACTTCCAGGTCACGGTGCCGGAAGTGGGCACGATCAAGGCGAAAGCGCCGCCCATCGTCATCATTACGTCGAACCGCACCCGCGAAATCCACGACGCCCTGAAGCGCCGCTGTCTTTACCACTGGGTGGATTATCCCGATGCCGCACGTGAGCTTGCCATCGTCAAGGCGAAGGCACCGCAGGCGCCGCTGAAGCTCTCGAAACAGATCGTCAGCTTCGTGCAACGGATACGCCAGGAAGACCTGTTCAAGTCGCCGGGCGTGGCCGAAACACTGGACTGGGCAACGGCGCTGGTGGAGCTGGACGCCGTGGCGCTTGATCCCGCGATGGTCAGCGACACGCTGGGCGTGCTGCTGAAGTACCAGGACGACATCGCCAGGATGCAGGGCTCGAAGATGAAGGAGATTCTGGACCAGGTGAAAGCGGAGATGAAGGCGGAGTCAAAGGGGTGAGTGATCTGATTCTTTATCCTTCCCCACCGGGGGAAGGTGGCTGCCGGAGGCAGACGGATGAGGGAGAAGCCCTGCCGTTAGCGGTTCTCCCTCATCCGTCAGGCTTCGCCTCCCACCTTCTCCCAGGGGAGAAGGAACGGACGATTGCGCCATGACCCGTTCCTGTGGCTCTTGCACGCTCTGCTGCAAGCTCTTCCCCGTGCCGGAGCTCGCCAAGCCATCCGGTCGATGGTGCCAGCACATAGCCCAGGGGCGCGGCTGCGGCATCCACGAGACGCGCCCGCCGGTGTGCCGTGCTTTCTGGTGTCAGTGGATCGAGAATGATGCGCTTGGTCCCGAATGGAAGCCGGAGGTCTGCAAGTTCGTGCTGTCTATCTATCCCGGGTCCAATTCTCTAGCCGTAACGGTTGATCCGGCCAGTCCCGCAAATTGGCGCAAGGAGCCATACCTGTCAGGGCTGCGCCGTTTCGCATCCGCCGCACTGGCGCAGGGCGATCAGGTGATCGTGTTCCGGGGCGATGTCGGCACCGCCGTGCTGCCGGAGGGCGAGGTGGAGCTTGGGCGAATTGCACCGGGGGACAGGATCGTCACGCTGAGGCGTGGCGCGGAATATGGCGTCGAGGTGCGCCGGTGAGGGCGGCTGTGCTCTTTCCTTCCCCCCTGGGGGAAGGTGGCTGCCGGAGGCAGACGGATGAGGGAGAAGCCCTGAGCGGCGTGGCTCTCCCTCATCCGGTCGCCAAGGGGCGACCACCTTCTCCCACGGGAAAAGGCAGGTGTGCTGCATGACCTCCACACTCACCCCCGGCCATATCGCCGACAACATCGCCTTCTTCGCCCGTGCGCTCCGCACAGCCGGCATTCCCGTCGGCCCGCGCACCGTGATCGATGCGGTGGAGGCGGTGCAGGTCGCGGGCATTGGCGGGCGGGAGGATCTCTACTGGACGCTGCACAGTGTCTTCGTCACGAAACGTGATCAATCGATCCTCTTCGATCAGGCGTTCCGGCTGTTCTGGCGACGGCGCAGCCTCATCGAGAAAATGATCCAGATGCTCTCGCCCTATTCGCCGCTCAAGCAGGAGAGCGCCGAGCCCAAGCCGCTGGCACGTGTTGCCGATGCGATGTTCGGCGGCGTGCAGGACCGCGAGGTCAGGGAGAAGCCGAAGCTCGAGCTCGACGCGACGATGACCATGTCCGACGCCGAGGTGTTTCGCTCGCGGGATTTCGAGCGCATGACCGCGCTGGAGATCGCCGAGGCCAAGCGCGAGATCGCCCGTCTTGTGCTGCCGCATGATCATGTCACGACACGACGCTGGATGCCCGCCAGCCATGGCCGCTTCCTCGATCCGCGCCGCACGCTGCGGGCCTCCATGCGGGGCGGCGGGGCGATGATCGATCTCAAGTTCCGGGCGCATCAGTTCAAGCGACCACCCATTGTGGCGATCTGCGACATCTCCGGGTCCATGGGCGACTACAGCCGCATCTTCCTGCACTTCCTGCATGCGCTGTCGAAATCGGGACGCAAGGTG
>JANNFV010000041.1:0-3956 GCA_031380285.1 Hyphomicrobiales bacterium
CGCTGGTCTTCCTCGGGGGGTGGCTGGGCGGCATCACGGCCGATTCCCTGCTCGCCATCACCGCCCTCGTGATTGCCACCTGGCTCTCATCCTTCGCATTGCTTCTGCTGGTGCGCCGCAAGGTCTCCACCATCCTGCCGAGGGGTCCGGCGATCGAGGAGCGCAGGCGCTGGATCCTGACGGGCCTGCCTGTCATGCTGATCGACGGGGCCTTCCTGCTGATGACATCGACGGATATCGTGCTGCTCGCGGTGTTCCAGGATGATGCGGCGGTGGGTGCCTACAGCGCGGCGGCACGGCTGGTTGCGCTGGTCGCCTTCGTGCATCACGGCCTGACCTGGGCCAGCGGTCACCACTTCAGCGCATTGCATGCCGCCGGGGACCGGGTTGCCCTTGCGGCCTATGCCGCGCGCACCACGCGCTGGACCTTCCTGCCCTCGGTTGCGGCGGCCGTTCTCATGGCCGTGGCTTCACCGCTTTTCCTGATGCTGTTCGGCAAGGGCTTCGAAGACGGAGCGATGATCACGGTCATCCTGCTGGCAGGGCTGCTGTGCCGCGCCGCCGTGGGACCTGCAGAACAGTTGCTGGTCATGACCGATAACCAGATTGCCTGCGCCTATGCCTATGCCTGGGCCTTTGTCATGAATCTCGGCTTCGGCGTGGCGCTGATTCCCCTCTATGGCGGCTGGGGCGCGGCTGCGGCCACGGCCGTCGGCTATCTTTCGGCGTCGCTGATCATCGCGCGGGAGGTGAAGCTGCGGCTGGGCTTCCATGTCCATATTGTGGCGTTGTTGCTGGGATCATCCCGGAGGCTGGCCCATGCCTGAGCGCTTCCAGGTGGTGTTTGGCACGCAGGTTCCACAAGATGCTGCGGGTCTGGAGAACGCGGCCACGGTTTGCAATCCCCATGCCTTGCCGCCGTCGCTGCAAGCCTTCCAGGCTGCGGGACAGGCCAGTGGCTGGCTTGAGTGCCGGACATCGGAGGGAGCGCTTGTGGGCCTCTGGCCGATGGCCCAACAGCGCCCCCCGCCCGGGTTGCGCATCCTTCAGGCACCACCAGTTCCGCGTTTTGATCTCGCGGGAGCGCCCCTTGTGGCAGCAAGTCACGCCGCGCCAGCGCTGCGGGCGATGCTGGAGGCGTTGAAGGCTGGCCTGTCGCCGTGCAGGGTGATCTCGGTTCGCAACCTGCAGGCCGAAGGTGCTGTTTGGGATGGCCTTTTCGCGATGCAACAGGAAGGGTTGATTTCCCTTGCCGTGCTTGAAAGCTGGGACCGCGCCTTGCTTGACCGGGCAGCGGCTCCGCAATCCGAGGCCTATCTCGCCGCGAGCCTCTCCTCGGGTAGTCGCAAGCGCCTGCGGGCCAAGCGGCGGGCTTTGGAAGAGCAGGCACCCCTGGTTCTGGACATCCACACGCAGTCCAATGCGGTGGCTGCTGGCTTCGAACGGTTCATGACGCTCGAAGCGGCGGGATGGAAGGGACGAGCAGGCACTGCCTTGCGCCAGAACGAAGGCGATGCCCGTTATGTCGGCGGTGTGCTCAGGGCCATGGCAGGGGCAAGGCGTGGCTTTGTAATGGAACTGCGCCGGGGCGAAGCCTGCCTTGCCAGCGGCCTGTTCCTGCGCTGCGGCCGTGAGGCGTTTTTCTGGAAAACGACCTATGACGAAACTCTGGCAAAGGAATCGCCGGGTGTCATCTTCGACATGATGATCACGGACTGGCTCTACCAGCAGCCTTGGTTCGAGCGCCTCGATACCGGCAGCGATGACAGCGTCGATCCCGCTGGTTTGATCTGGAAACAGCGCCGGAAGATGGCAAATGTGGTGATCAGCCTTGATCCGCAGGGCCTGAGGGGCAAGACCGTTGTTGCCAGCCAGCGCCTGAGAAAATGGGCGAAGGGACTGCGCCAGCGCTTCGCAAGGCGCTGATCAGACCTTGAAGTAATCCGCGATCACCTGCTCATAGACGCGGGTCAGCAGCTCCAGGTCAGCCAAGCCGATATTCTCGTCGATCTGATGCATCGTGCGTCCCACGAGGCCGAATTCCAGCACGGGGCAATAATCCTTGATGAAGCGGGCGTCGGAGGTGCCGCCCGTGGTGGAGAGCTTTGGTGTCCGTCCTGTCACGGCGGCCACTGCCGTAGCGACCAGATCCACGAACCGGCCCGGTTCCGTGACAAAGGCGACGGCGTTGGTCTTGCCGAAGGTGGCGGTGTAGCGGATCGCGCCGCCAGCCGCCGCGTCCAGCCGCCGACGAATCTCGGATTCGAGCGACTCCGGTGTCCAGGTGTCGTTGAAGCGGATGTTGAACGTGGCGCGGGCTTCGCCCGGCACGACATTGGAGGTCGGATTGCCCACATCCACCGTGCTGAACTCCAGGTTGGAGGGCGCAAAATGCGCGGTGCCACCATCCAGCGGCCCGTTCAGCAGGCCGGTCACGAGCCGGGCCATGCCATGCACCGGGTTCTCGGCGCGTTCGGGGTAGGCGACATGGCCCTGCTTGCCATGCACCGTGATATGGCCGGTGAGCGAGCCGCGACGTCCGATCTTGATCATGTCGCCCACGGCTTCGACATTGGTCGGTTCGCCAAGCAGGCAATGATCCAACGGCTCGCCACGCGCTTTCACCCAGGCCAGAAGCTTCACCGTGCCGTTGATCGCAGGGCCTTCCTCGTCACCGGTGATCAGGAAAGCGATGGAGCCCCTTTTCGGCGGGCCATGCCGCTCGAGATGGGCCAGCACCGCGGCAACGGATGCGGCGACGCCACCCTTCATGTCCTCGGCACCGCGCCCGTAGAGCCTGCCATCGGCAACGGTCGCGCTGAAGGGTGGATGGGTCCAGGCTTCGGTCGGGCCTGGCGGGACGACATCGGTGTGTCCCGCGAAGACGAGGCAAGGGCTGCCGTTTCCGATGCGAGCGTAGAGATTGTCGATCGAAGGCGTGCCGTCCTCGCTGAACATGGGGCGGTGGACCGCAAAGCCAGCGGTTCCAAGCACATCAGCGAGATATGCCAGCGCACCACCCTCCGCTGGCGTCACGGACGGGCAGCGCACCAGGGCGCGCGTGATGGAAAGGGCGTCTTTCTCGGTCATGGCGGTTTTGCTAGGCGGGACTGGCGGCAGCGTCAATCCTGTGCCGGGATGCGTGGCTCTCGTGCGGATAGAGTCCCAGATCGATCACGAACCAGAGCAAGACGCCCATGATCAGCCAGCCCAGCAGGATATCCGCGGCGGGGATATCCAGGAAGGCATCGACCAGCACCGAAGCCGCTGGCAAGGCGCCGCCCCACAGTGCCAGCGATGGCGAGCGTCCGATGGCTCGGAAGCGCTTGGCGTTGACGGCGTGAAACGGCACCAGGATGGCAATCGAGATGAAGATCATCGTCGCCTGTGCCTGCTCGGGCCGCGCAATCAGGCGTCCTGCGGCCAGGCCAGCGGCCATGTAGGCGGCCAGCAGCAGCAGCGTCCCGATCCACCAGGACCGGCGCGAAATCACGCCATCGTCATCGAAAAGCAGCCGCAGCAGGGTCATAACGCTTTATCAACCATATCGACGGCAGGGTCGAGTTTGGTATGAAAACATGGCAAACGGAGATCGCCCGATGCCTCGAAGCGTTTCGATGTTCCTGCGTGCTGCTGCGCTGGTCACCCTCTGCCTCGTGTCAGGACAGGCCCTGGCGCAGGCCACCCAGAGCGAGGAGCAGGAGCGCCGCGCCGGTGTGCTGCGCAACCTGCCGGAATGGGCTGCCAAGCGCCAGTTCGGCTCGCAGACCAGCGGAGCGCCGATGGAAGCCCGCGCCATCGGTTCCTATGCGCGGGGCTGTCTGGCAGGCGGCACGGCGCTTGCGGTCGATGGGGGTGCCTGGCAGGTCATGCGGCTCTCCCGCAACCGCATGTGGGGACACCCTGACCTGATCCGTTTCCTCGAAGGCTTCGCACGCCAAGTGCCGCGCGAGGCA
>JANNFV010000126.1:0-1552 GCA_031380285.1 Hyphomicrobiales bacterium
CAGCAGCGCCAGCGGCAGCGCCAGGAAGAGATTGCCGGTCAGCGCCGTGAAGGTGACGGCGAGATAGGCCCCCAGCATGTATTGCACGCCGTGCGCCAGATTGATGAAATCCATCACGCCGAACACCAGCGTCAGGCCGGCAGCCACCAGGAACAGCAGCACGCCAAGTTGCAAGCCGTTCAGGCACTGGATCAGGAAGAGTGTGGTGTTCATGGGGTGTCGCCGATCACCGCAGTCGCCTCGATTTCCACCAGTGCTGCCGGTTCCACGAGCGACAGCACCTGCACCAGCGCCATGGCGGGAAAGTTCTTGCCGAAGACCTCGCGATAGGCCGCGCCGATCTCGCGCAGCGAACCGCGATAGGCCGCGATGTCCGTGACATACCAGGTGAGGCGCACCAGATGCTCCGGCCCAGCCTGAGCTTCCGCCAGGATGGCGCGGATGTTCAGGAGCACCTGCCGGACCTGCGCCACGAAGTCGGGCGCGAAAACACCGTGTTCATCCCAGCCGACAACGCCGCCCGTCACCACGACCTGGCCACGCGCCACGATGCCATTGGCGTAGCCCCTGGGTTGCGGCCACCCGGGTGGCTGAAGCCTGCGGAGATGTCCGGTCTCGCTCATGTCAGGTGCCATTCCTTGCCCGGTCAGCGTCATTGATGGCCATGCGCCGCAACTCGAACCGTTGCAACTTGCCCGTATTGGTGCGGGGCAGCGTCGTTACATAGGCGATGGCGCGGGGATATTTGTAGGGCGCGATCTCAGCCTTCACATAGTCCTGCAAGGCTCGCGTCAACTCCGGCGTGCCGTGATGGCCCGGGGCAGGCACGACATACGCCTTGACGATCATGCCCCGGTCGGCATCCGGCTGCCCCACCACGCCGCATTCGGCCACCGCCGGATGCGCCAGCAGACAGCTCTCCACCTCGGGTCCGGCGATGTTGTAGCCGGCAGAAACGATCATGTCGTCGGAACGCGCCTGATACCAGAAATACCCCTCGGCATCGCGGATGTAGCTGTCCCCTGTGATGTTCCAGCCTTGCTCCACATATTTGCGCTGGCGGTCATCCGCGAGATAGCGGCATCCCGTGGGACCACGCACAGCGAGGCGGCCGATGGTGCCGGGAGGTGCTGCGTTGCCCTTGGCATCGAGCACCGTGGCCTCGAAGCCAGGAACCGCAAGACCGGTGCTGCCGGGCCTGATCCGCTCCTTGGGCGCGGCGATGAAGATATGCAGCATCTCGGTCGCCCCAATGCCGTCCATCAGGGGCAAGCCCGTGGCCGCTTTCCAGGCCTCGAAGGTGGCAAGCGGCAGGGCCTCTCCGGCTGACACGCAGGTGCGCAGGCTCGAGAGGTCATGCTCGCCAAGCTTGCCCAGCATGACGCGATAGGCTGTCGGCGCCGTGAAGCAGATGGTGGCGCGATGGGCGGCAATGGCCGCCATCAATTTTTCAGGTGGCGCCGATTCGAGCAACACCGCGGAGGCCCCGATGCGCAGGGGAAACAGCACCAGCCCGCCAAGCCCGAAGGTGAAGGCCAGCGGCGGCGACCCG
>JANNFV010000089.1:0-2629 GCA_031380285.1 Hyphomicrobiales bacterium
GTCGCCTCCGTGCTGCAATTGCTGAAACTGCCGGATGGTACCGTGAAGGTGCTGGTCGAGGGCGCGGCGCGCGGCAAGATCGGCCGCTACGTCAAGAATGCGGAATTCTATGCCGCCGAGGTCGAGGTTCTGAACGATGAGCCGGGCGGCAAGGTCGAGGTCGAGGCGCTGGCCCGGTCCGTCGTGTCCGAATTCGAGAGCTATGTGAAGCTGAACAAGAAGGTTTCACCCGAGGTCGTTTCGGCCATCTCCCAGATCGACGATTTCGGCAAGCTCGCGGACAGCGTGGCCGCCCAGCTGGCGGTCAAGATCGCCGACAAGCAGGCGACGCTCGAGATCGCCTCGGTGTCCAAGCGGCTGGAGAAGGTGCTCGGCCTCATGGAGAGCGAGATTTCCGTGCTCCAGGTCGAGAAGCGCATCCGCACGCGCGTCAAGCGCCAGATGGAGAAGACGCAGCGCGAATATTACCTCAACGAGCAGATGAAGGCGATCCAGAAGGAGCTCGGCGACGGCGAGGAAAAGGACGAACTCACCGAACTGGAAGATCGGATCAAGCGCACCAAGCTGTCCAAGGAAGCTCGCGAGAAGTCGCTGCATGAATTGAAGAAGCTCCGGCAGATGTCGCCGATGTCGGCGGAAGCGACGGTGGTGCGCAACTACCTCGACTGGATGCTGTCGCTGCCCTGGGGCAAGAAATCCAAGGTCAAGAAGGATCTGAACCTCGCGCAGGAAACGCTCGACGACGATCACTACGGCCTGGAAAAGGTGAAGGAGCGCATCGTCGAGTATCTGGCGGTGCAGCAGAGGGCGAACAAGCTGGCTGGCCCGATCCTCTGCCTCGTCGGCCCTCCTGGCGTGGGCAAGACCTCGCTCGGCAAGTCGATCGCCAAGGCGACGGGGCGCGAATTCGTGCGCATGTCACTGGGCGGCGTCAGGGACGAGGCCGAGATTCGCGGCCATCGCCGCACCTATATCGGCTCGATGCCCGGCAAGATCATCCAGTCGCTGAAGAAGGCGAAGACCTCCAATCCGCTCTTCCTGCTCGATGAGATCGACAAGATGGGGCAGGATTTCCGGGGCGATCCGTCTTCCGCGCTGCTGGAAGTGCTCGATCCGGAGCAGAACACCACGTTCAACGACCATTACCTCGAGGTCGATTTCGATCTGTCGAACGTGATGTTCGTGACCACCGCGAACACGCTCAACATTCCGGCTCCCCTCATGGACCGCATGGAGATCATCCGCCTTGCGGGCTACACCGAGGAAGAGAAGCTGGAGATTGCCAAGCAGCATCTGTTTGCCGAAGCGCTGAAGAAGCACGGGCTGGATCCGAAGGAATTCGCGATCAAGGACGACGCGATGATGCAGCTGATCCGCCGCTACACGCGGGAATCGGGTGTCCGCAACCTGACGCGCGAAATCCAGAACCTGGCCCGCAAGGCGGTCAAGGACATCCTGATGTCGAAGAAGAAGAAGGTCGTCGTCGACATGAAGGTGCTCGAGGAGTATCTCGGCCCGCCGAAATACCGCTATGGCGAGGCCGAGACCGAGGATCAGGTCGGTGTGGTGACCGGCCTGGCCTGGACGGAAGTGGGCGGCGAATTGCTGACCATCGAAGGCGTCATGATGCCCGGCAAGGGCAAGATGACGGTGACCGGCAACCTCAAGGATGTGATGAAGGAATCGATTTCGGCCGCAGCGACCTATGTGCGCTCGCGCTGCATCGATTTCGGCATCAAGCCGCCGATGTTCTACACCAAGGACATCCACGTCCATGTGCCGGAAGGCGCAACACCGAAGGATGGCCCGTCCGCCGGCATCGGCATGGCGGTCGCCATCACCTCGATCATGACGGGCATTCCGGTCCGTCGCGACATCGCCATGACAGGCGAAGTGACGCTGCGGGGCAGGGTGCTGCCCATCGGCGGCCTGAAGGAAAAATTGCTGGCGGCCCTGCGTGGCGGCATCAAGAAGGTGCTGATCCCCGAGGAAAACGCCAAGGATCTGGTGGAATTGCCCGACAGCGTGAAGAATGGCCTGGAGATCGTGCCGGTCTCGCGCATGGACCAGGTGCTGCAGCACGCCCTGATCCGTCAGCCCCAGCCCATCGAATGGGACGAGGAGGCCGAAGCGGCCAAGGCCGCAGCCATCGCCACGAAGAAAGGCGAGGGTGCGGCTGCAACAGCCCACTGAGCGTTACGTCAGTTTCCACCCCGACATCAGGCCCGGAGCAATCCGGGCCTTTTTGTCATGTCGCGTTGTACGCCGTTCTGGCCGACGCAACGTAGTCCAGGGCAATTCAATTCTGCATCCGTTTGGTCGTCTTGGCCGGGCTTGACCCGGCCATCCACGTTTGCTTGCAGCATGGTCAAACGTGGATGCCCGGCTCAGGGCCGGGCATGACGATCGAATTGAATTGCCCTGCCGACCCAGATGCAGCAGGCATCCTAGGGAGTGTTGACAAACTGGGCAGGCGCTCGATGAGATCAAAAAGGTACCGAGATTCATGCGGAGATCGGAAGCCAATACGTCCGTATTGGCGAGGAGCGGTGCTTGAACATCGGCCCTTTTTGATCTCACCGCAGAGCGGCGCGGCGATTTTGGCCCATGGCTTCAACGGTGTCTCTCC
>JANNFV010000160.1:0-3732 GCA_031380285.1 Hyphomicrobiales bacterium
CCAGCGGGTTTCCTTGTCCGGCTTCTGAAACTCTCTCGGGATGGTCACCTTGTCACGGGCGGCCTTCGAATCGCGAAAATAGTCGGTCGGGCTGGAACCGGAACAGGTGCCGTGCTTGCGCCACTCGTAACGGGCAAGCTGTTCGCTCGGGAAGACATCCTTGGCGATGTCCATGGCCGCGCGAGACGGAGTTCGCCCTGCCGGACCGCATTCCGAGGGATAGCCGCGTTCGTTCTGCGGCCACAGGCCATGGAGGACGAAGCCGAGGCCCTTGCCGACCGCGCATTGGTCGCGGCCCTTGCTGTCGCCTTCGACCGCGCAGAAGCCCGATGACCAACTGAGCGCCAGCACGTAGAAATCGAACTCGCCTGCTGCGCTGTTGCCGCGCTGCGCGGTGGCGGGCGTGGCAATGATGAATCCCAGCGCGGCGAGCGCGATCGACCACCGCTTCATGGGCGGGCCATCTTGCAGTCAGGCGCGTGCGCCCTGTGCCGCTCCAGGCCTGACAGGCACCACTCGACATTGTAGGAACCAGGTGTGGGAAAGCGGACCAGCCCGAAGAACAAGCTGCCATGCCAGCCCGTGATGCCCGCGTCCTCCACGAGGTTGTAGCTCAGGGTATGATAGCGTCCGTTGGAGAGCAGGGCGCGTCCCTCGCAATAGCGGCGCGGGATTAGGTCCAGGCCGTTGGGTCGAAAATGCGTCTCGCGGATGCGGTCCACCGCGGTCAATTGCAGGTTCGAATCCCAGTGGGTTGGCTCGCGCCAGTCGAAGCGGCCCTGGATGCGGCCAATCACACCGGGGTCGTTGCAAGCCGGAAGCTGCGCGTCGTAGGCGAAGACACGGTCTTCCGCCTTGACACGGGGTGCGTTGGCCAATCCGGCAGCCATGGTCGCGGCAAGTGTGGTGGTGGCCAGTGCGGTGGCAGCGAGCAAGCGAGTGACTGATCGCATCGGAAGACCCTCATTCTGTCGCGGAAGCTTTGCGCCAAGTGCCCCGGAGGATCAAGTCCCGGCTTGCGCGGTGTCAGCCTGAATCCGTGAGACTCTCAGATCGGGCTGATCAACCGCGTTGGTCGATGGCTTCAATGCCGTCAGTGGCCTTGCCAACTGTCAGGCAACTGTGCGCTATTCGCTTCCATGCTGGGCTATGTCATCCAACGGCTGTTCTCGACGCTGATCGTCATGGCGATGGTCGGCGTTTTCGTCTTTCTGCTGCTGCATCTCTCGCCGGGTGATCCTGCCGCCATCATCGCGGGGGACAACGCGACATCCGAGCAGATCGACGGCATCCGCCGCAAGCTGGGGCTGGACGATCCGCTGCCGGTGCAGTTCCTGCGCTGGATCAGCCAGATCGCCCAGGGCGATCTCGGCATCTCCATCTTTTCCAATGAGCCGGTGCTGAAGCTGGTCGGACAACGTCTCGAACCGACGGTGTCGCTGGCGCTGGCGACTTTGCTGGTGGCGGTGGTGATCGCCGTCACCTTCGGCGTGATCGCGGCCTGGAAGGCCGGCACGATCATCGACCGGCTGCTGATGGTGGTTTCTGTCGTGGGATTCTCGGTGCCGGTTTTCGTCGTGGGCTATCTGCTGATCTACGTGTTCGCGATCTGGCTGCGCTGGCTGCCCGTACAGGGCTACACACCGATTGCCGAGGGGATCATCCCCTGGGCACGCAATCTCACGCTTCCTGCCATTGCTCTCGGCCTGGACTATGTGGCGCTCATCGCCCGCATCACGCGGGCGACGATGCTGGAGGTGCTTGAGGAGGATTACATCCGCACGGCAGTCGCCAAGGGCGTCTCGACGCGCGTAATGCTGCTCAAGCATGCCTTGCGCAACGCAGGGGTGCCCATCGTCACGATCATCGGCATCGGTGTCGCCCTGCTGATCAGCGGTGTGGTGATCACCGAGACGGTGTTCAACATTCCGGGCATCGGACGCCTGGTGGTGGATGCCATCGCCAAGCGCGACTATCCGATCATCCAGGGCGTGATCCTGATCTTCTCCGGTGTCTATGTGATCATCAACCTGCTGGTTGATCTCACCTACATGCTGCTGGATCCGAGGATCCGGTACACATGAGCGGGGCTGTGATCGAACCGGCCTTGAGCGCTCCCCGGCCCGGCGGATGGATGCGCTTTGTCCGCAGAAATCCCACGCTCGTGGCGGGCTGCGTGATCCTGTCGATCATGGCCGTGATCGGTTTGATCGCACCGCTGATTGCGGGTGATCCGCTGCTGATGCAGCCGGTGGAACGGCTGAAGCCGCCCTCCGAGCGCTTTCTGTTCGGCACGGACAACCTGGGGCGGGACGTCTTTGCCCGCACGGCCTATGGTGCGCGTGTGTCGCTGCTGGTCGGCCTGACCGTGGCTTTTCTGTCGGTCAGCATCGGTCTGGTGATCGGCCTGCTGTCGGGGTATTTCCGCAGGGTGGATGCCATCGTCAGCCGCATGCTGGATGGCCTGATGGCGATCCCCGCCATCCTGCTGGCCATCGCCCTGGTGTCACTGACACGCGGCGGCGTGGCCGTGGTGATCCTGGCCATCACCATCCCGGAAATTCCCCGCGTCGTTCGCCTGGTGCGCGGCGTGGTGCTGACCACGCGGGAGGAGCCTTTCGTGGAAGCCGCCATTGCAACGGGTACCCGCATTCCACTGCTGCTGTTCCGGCATATCCTGCCCTCAACGCTGCCACCGCTGATCGTGCAGGCCAGCTATATCTGCGCCTCGGCGATCCTGATCGAGGCATCGCTGTCGTTCCTCGGCGCGGGCATTCCGCCCGAAATCCCGACCTGGGGCAACATGATCGCGGGCTCGCGGCTGTTCCTCGGGCGTGCGCCCTGGACCATTTTCTGTCCTGGGCTGGCGCTCGCGCTGGTGGTGCTCGCGGTCAACCTGGTGGGCGATGGCCTCAGGGACCGGCTGGACCCGAAGCTGCAGAAGAAGATGCGCTGATCCACCCTTGTCAACGAAAAAGCCCCAGACCATCGGTCCGGGGCTTGTGTTGGCATTGGTGAAGGCAGGCCCTACTTCTTGTACGCTGCGACCGCGGCCTCGCCAGCCGCTCCGGCCTTCTTCGCCCAGTCTGCGGTCAGCGTCTCGCCCACCTTGGCGAGTTCCGCCTTGAACGCTGCGGATGGTGGCTGCACCTTCATGCCCTTGCCCTGGAGTTCCTTGAAGTACCAGTTGGTCTTCTCCTCCGAGATGCGCCGCCCGCGCTCCTCGGCATCGGCAGCGGCCTTGAGCAGCGCGTCCTGCGTCGGCTTGTCCAGCGCATTGAAGGCTGCCTTGTTGACGAAGGTGACGTTGTTGGGGAGCCAGGCCTGGGTGTCGTAGAAATGCGTCAGGCTTTCCCAGACCTTGCTGTCATAGCCCGTGGCACCCGAGGACATGAAGCTGTCGGCCACGCCGGTTGCCAGGGCTTGCGGAAGCTCCGCCGCCTGGATGGTGACGGGCTGTGCGCCGACGATGTCCGCGATGCGGGCCGTGCCGACATTGTAGGCACGCCATTTCAGACCCTTCATGTCGGCGACCGAGTTCAATTCCTTCTTGGCGTAGATGCCCTGGGGAGGCCACGGCACGGCGAAGAGCACCATCAACCCTTGGGCATCGAGCGCCTTGCTGATCTCGGGCTTGGCGGCATTCCAGAGTTTCAGGGAGTCTGCGAAGGATGTCGCAAGGAAGGGCACCACATCGATGCCAAACAGCGGATTCTCGTTCTCGTGAATCGA
>JANNFV010000093.1:0-6979 GCA_031380285.1 Hyphomicrobiales bacterium
CTTCGTCGAGAACCTGCCATTCTATGGCTTCTCCGTGATGTGCCTGGACCATCCTGTCGTGCAGGAACTTGTCGGCAAGATTCAGGATCGCCGCGTCATCACCTATGGCGAGAATCCGCAGGCGGACTACCGGCTGCTGGATATCGTGGCCAAGGGCAGCGAGATGCGCTTCACCCTTCTGGTGCGCGACCGCAAGACGGGCGAGGACCGCGTCGTCCGCGACCTGATGATGCCGATGCCGGGCAAGCACAATGCCCTCAATGCCACCGCCGCCATCGCCGTGGCCGAGAACCTCGGCATGCCGATGGAGGCGATCCGCAAGGCCCTCGCTGGTTTCGGCGGCGTGAAGCGGCGCTTCACCAAGACCGGCGATTGGAACGGTGTCACCATCTTCGACGATTACGGCCACCATCCCGTGGAGATTTCGGCTGTTCTGAAGGCGGCCCGCGCGGCCACGCAAGGGCAGGTCATCGCCGTCATGCAGCCGCACCGCTACACCCGGCTGTCATCGCTGTTCTCGGATTTTGCGGCCTGCTTCAACGATGCCGACCATGTCATTGTCGCGCCGGTCTATGCGGCGGGCGAGCAGCCCATTGAAGGTGCCGGAGCCGACGATCTCGTCGCGGGTATCAAGGCCCGTGGGCATCGCTCCGTGACGCTGATGGACGGGCCGGAGCAATTGGCCGGTCTGGTGAAGGCAAGGGCCAGGCCGGGCGATTTCGTCATCTGCCTGGGAGCAGGCACGATCACGACATGGGCTTATGCGCTGCCGGGAGAGTTGGCGAAGGCGTGATAGAGAATCTTCGGCTACGCCGCCACGACCTTTGCACCATAAGCGGTGAAGACCGTATCCCGCGTCACCACCCGGGCCTGTCGGTTGAGCGCTTGCGCAATGATCATGCGATCAAACGGATCCCGGTGAATCAAGGGCAGATGGGCCGCTCTCAGCGTGTCTTCGAGGGTGATGTTCTGAATGACCAGCCAGTCAGACAGCAGTCTGGAAGACCAATCGATCCTTGCGAATTCAAGTTTTCCGCTCGCCTGCTTGATCTCAATCTCCCAGACAGACGCCATGCTGATCGCCAAGGGCCCCTTATGCGCTACCAGAATGTCGCGGGCTTCAGACTGCAGTCTGTCATGCGAGGACTGGAGCCAGAGAAATGTATGGCTATCGAGGATCAGCATCAGGGATCGAACTTGCTCGGTCTGTCCTTACCCTCGAACAGGTCGGCCAATTCATCATCCGGTTTCCACCATTCGGGGTCTCTTTCGCGGATTTGGCCTTGCATCGATCCTGCCAAGGCACTGAAAGCAGCGCCGGGCACTTGGTCATGCTCAATCGGGACAAGCCTCACCGCAGGCTTGCCGCGCCGCGCGATAGTCACATTCTCGCCGCGCAGTGCTGCTTCGATCAGCTGAGACAGGTTCGTTTTGGCATCATGGACATTGAACTGGGTCATAGTCTGTATTTAGCTAACTTAGCTAGATATGTCCAGTCTTACGCCCCGCCACCCTTCATCCGCGTCGCCATCAGGCCAATCGTCTTCATGTAAACGCCCGCCTTGTTCCACTCGCGCAAAGCGCCTTCATTGGCGCTGCCTTCGCCCCAGCCCGCGCCGCGCTGCCAGCCCTTGCGGCGCAGGAAGTTGGCGGTGGAGGCCAGCACATCGGGCACCGACGACACGAGGTTGGGATGTCCGTCGCCATCAAAATCAACGGCGTAGTTGACATAGGAGGACGGCATGAACTGGGTCTGGCCAATTTCGCCCGCCCAGGCCCCCTTCATCGAGGCAATCGGCAGGTCGCCACGCTCGACGATCTTCAGCGCCGACATAAGCTCGTTCTCGAAGAAGGCCTGGCGGCGGCAATCCGATGCCAGCGTCGCCACCGAACGGATGATCGGCAGGTTGCCGCGCTGTGCGCCGAAATTCGTCTCCAGTGCCCAGATCGACACCAGGATTTCGGCTGGCACGCCGAACTGCGTTTCCAGCCGCGTCGCAAGCCCGCGATTCTGCACGATCCAGTTGCGACCCTTGGCAATCATCGCATCCGAGACGCGCCGCTTGTAGAAATCCTCGAAGGACATGCGGAAGGATTTCTGGTTGCGATCCAGGCCGATCACGGTGGGATTGTAGGTGACACCCGCCAACCCCCGGTCGATGGCGCCTTGCGAAATGCCGGCGGCACGCGCCCGTCCCTTGAAGCCTTCAAGCCACGGCCCGAAAGCCGCAGCCGTGCTGCCGCAGGATTGCGCCTGCGCCGAGGTCACGCCAGCCAGCATGGCCAGGGCGGCTGCGAAGGGAAGGGCGCGACGTGCGATGCGTCTTGTCATGGGATGATCCTCAGGCTGAATGGGGAGAGGTGAGCGCTTGGATGTGAATCAGTCGGTTCTGTTTAGCACAAAAGCTCTGGAGGGGAGAAAGTGCGTTGGATGGCCTCAATCGGGCGATTTCCCTTGTTGCGCCGCAACGACAGAAACCGCTAAACGCCCGGCATGTCTGATCCGTCCCGACCTGATCCCGTCCCGTTCCCCGACCTGACGCCGCAGCTCACCGCGCTGATGCCCAAGCTGAAGGGGCGCCTGCTGCCGAACCAGCCGATGGCCCCTCTGACGTGGTTTCGCGCGGGCGGCGCAGCGCAGATGCTTTTTACCCCTGCGGATGAAGAGGATCTGGCCTATTTCCTCTCGCGCTTGCCGGAGGATATCCCTGTTACGACGGTTGGCGTCGGGTCCAACCTGATCGTGCGTGATGGCGGGCTGGAAGGCGTCGTCGTGCGTTTGTCGCCCAAGGGTTTCGGCCAGGTCGATTATGTCGGCAAGGCGCAGATCAACGTGGGGACCGCGGTTCTCGACAAGAAGCTCGCGGAAGCGGCGTTGCAGCACCGGGTCGGCGGTCTGGAGTTTTTCCACGGCATTCCGGGCTCCATCGGCGGTGCCTTGCGCATGAACGCCGGAGCCAATGGTGGCGAGACGAAGGACGTGCTGGTCTATGCCACGGGCGTCAACCGCGAAGGCGATTTCCTGACCTTCTCGAACGAGGACATGGCGTTTTCCTACCGCAGTTGTGGCGTGCCGACGGAGGTGATCTTCACCTCCGCGCTGTTCGCCGGGCAGCGCGAGGAGGAGGCTGTCATCCGCGAGCGCATGGACGCCGTGCAGCATCACCGCGAGACGGTGCAGCCGATCCGCGAGAAGACAGGCGGCTCCACCTTCAAGAACCCGCCCGGCCACTCGGCGTGGAAGCTGGTGGACGAGGCTGGCTGTCGCGGCCTGCAGATCGGCGGTGCGCAGGTCTCGCCGATGCATTGCAATTTCCTGATCAACACGGGCAATGCAACTGCCGCCGACATCGAGACACTGGGCGAGGAGGTTCGCCGCAGGGTGAAAGACTCCAGCGGCGTGGAACTTCAGTGGGAGATCAAGCGGCTGGGGCGGGTTAGTTGATGCTCTAAATGAGCATGATTGATGGGTCGTAAGCAGCAACCTTGCTGTCCCGGGTGATCAGCCTCAGGCCGTCGACCTTGCATTGCGCGACGATCAAGCGATCAAAAGGATCGCCATGAAGCATGGGCAGCTGGTCTACGAAAGCGGCATGATCTGCCTCGATCCTGAGCAACTGATATCCTGCGAGCTTGAAGACTTCACGTGCCTGCGTTCCCGAAATCGGCATGTCATCGGAAAGGCCCTTGTTGCGGGCGAATTTGATCGCGATCTCCCAAATGGTCGCCACACTGACGAACACAGTGCTTTTCGGATCGCGTATCGTCCGGATGGTATCAGGGTGGAGCTTGCTGCTCCCCGTCACAGCCCAGAGCGCGACATGGGTATCCAGAAGCAGATTCACTGTGGCCCCGCATTGAACAGGACTTCGATGGCTGCATCTTCCCTTCCGATATCATCGGGAACTTCGAACAAACCCTCCGCGATCCCGATCCGCTTCGACACATCAACCTTTGGCGCTGGCGACAGCACGGCGACCGGTCGGCCATTGCGGGCAATCGTGATCTCGCTGATCTCCCCGCGCTCAAGCTGGTCGAGCAGCTTCGACAGCGTTGTCTTGGCTTCGTGGACGTTGATCATTCCCATGTCATCCTCCTCTTAGCTTAGCTAAGTCTAGCTAATTTGGTGTCTAGTCGCAATCCTTTCTCCCTTTAACCCCTCCTTAACCAGTCCCAACAGAGGGTCATGTCTCTCTTTCCGCGTGCAACCGCGCCTGTCACAGAGCATTGAGCCATGACCAAACACGTTGCTGTCCTGATGGGCGGCTGGGCCGCCGAGCGGCCCGTCAGCCTGAAAACCGGAGCGGGTTGCGCGGCCGCGCTGGAAAGCGTCGGCTTTCGCGTCACCCCTGTCGATGTCACGCCCGATATCGTCAGCACGCTTCAGGCGCTGAAGCCGGATGTCGCCTTCAACGCTTTGCATGGCCCCTTTGGCGAGGATGGCTGCATGCAGGGTATCCTCGAGATGCTGCGCATTCCCTACACGCACTCGGGTGTCCTCGCCTCGGCGCTGGCCATGCGGAAGGACCGCGCCAAGGTGGTGGCCGCCGCTGCTGGCGTGCTGGTCGCCGAAGGTGTCACGGCGTCGCGCTTCGAGGTGGCAAAGCGGCATGTGATGAGCCCGCCCTATGTGGCGAAGCCAGTCGCCAACGGATCATCCTTCGGTGTCTTCATCGTCAAGGAAGGGCGCTCCCATCCTCCGCAGGAACTGAACGATCCGTCCTGGCCTTTGGGCGACGAGATGCTGGTCGAGCGCTTCGTGCCGGGGCGCGAGCTGACCTGTGCCGTCATGGGCGAGAAACATGGTTCGCGCGCGCTCGATGTCATCGAGATCCTGTCGAATGTCGGAGCATTCTACGATTACGACGCGAAATACGCGCCGGGGGGATCAACCCACGTACTTCCTGCGAAAATTAAACCAAATGTTTACCAAAAGGTTCAACAACAGGCGGTGATGGCGCACGATGCGCTTGGCTGCCGTGGCGTCAGCCGGTCAGACTTCCGCTACGACGATGAGACCGACACGCTCATCTGGATGGAAGTCAACACCCAGCCCGGCATGACCGAGACATCACTGGTGCCTGAACTAGCCGCCCATGCGGGCATGTCCTTTGGTGAGTTGGTGCGATGGATGGTGGAAGACGCCTCCCTGGATCGTTGAGAGAGTGGTTCCGGCCGCGTCTCGATGATGCGGCACAGCCCTCCCTCGACGACGGACTGTCAAGCAGGCGATCGCTCATGGCGTTCGGTCGTGCTGGCTTCCGGCTGGGATCGACGCATTTTCCTGTCAGGCGTGGCGTTGGCACGCTCGCAACCCTGGCGTTCCTGGTGACCATGGGCACTGCGGGCTGGTTTGCAGGTGGCCATCAGGATGCGCTGCGCAAGGACCATGGTACCCTCGTCGATATCGCCGCCCGCACCTTCGGCTTTCCCATCCGCAGCGTTGATGTCACGGGCGTCAAGGAGCTGACGAAGGAAGAAATCCTCGACGTGTCCGGCATGGCCCCCTCTGGTTCGCTCCTGTTTCTCGACCTGGCCGCAGTGCGGGCCAAGGTGAAATCCCTGCCACTGGTGGCGGAAGCCACGGTGCGCAAGCTCTATCCGGATCGCGTGGACATCAAGATCGTGGAGCGCGAGCCCTTCGCGCTGTGGCAGCAGGATGGCGTGATCAACGTTGTTTCCGTCGATGGCACCGTCATCGATAGCCTGCGCGACAAGCGCTACCTGAAATTGCCACATGTGGTGGGCCCCGGCGCCCGCCTGCGCGTCAAGGAATATGCCGAAATTCTCGACGGCGTTCCTGAACTGCGCGGCCAGATCCGTGCCGGAACGCTGATTTCGGAACGCCGCTGGACGATCAAGATGACCAACGGCATCGACGTGAAATTGCCCGAGAGCCGCCCTGTCGAAGCCCTGCGCCAGTTCGAGAAACTGAACCGTGAAGCGCAAATCATGACGAAGGATATCATCGCCGTCGACATGCGCATTCCAGGCCGCGTGGCCGTGCGCCTCAGCGAGGAATCTGCCGCCGCCCGCCGCGAGTATTTCGAGAAGACGCTGCCGAAAGTGAAGGGTCGGGCATGAACAGCTTCTCTCATGGCATGACCCCCAAGATGCGACCTCTGTCGGCCCGCAAGAGCGCGGTGCTGGCCGTGCTGGACCTGGGCACCACCAAGGTCAGTTGCGTCATTGCCAAGCTCGAGCCTGCGGATGTGTCGGATGTCGGCCATGGCCGCACGCATCGCTGTCGTGTCCTGGGCATCGGCCACCAGCGCTCGCGTGGCGTGAAGGGTGGCGTGATCATCGATATGGACGAGGCGGAACGCGCCGTTCGCGCTGCCATCGATGCGGCGGAACGGATGGCAGGCGTCACGGTCGAGAGCGTCGTGGTTGCCATGACCGGCGGCCGCATCGGCTCGCAGCATTTCATATCAGAGGTCTCGACGGCTGGCCGCGCCATTCAGGACCGCGATGTGGATCGTGCCATGGATATCGCAACATCCCAGTCGATCGGACAGGGCAGGGCTGTGCTGCACGCCATTCCCACAGCCTACCGGCTGGATGGCCGGGCGGCGGTGAAGGAACCCCGCGGCATGATTGCCGAGCGCCTGTCCGTCGACATGCATGTGGCGAGCGCCGACACAGCCGCCGCCCGCAACCTGATGCTGGCGATCGAGCGCGGCCATCTCGAGGTGGAAGCCGTTGTCGCCACGCCCTATGCCGCCGGCCTTTCCGTGCTGGATCAGGACGAGGCGGATATGGGCGTCACCGTCGTGGATTGCGGCGGCGGCACCACCAGCATCGCGGTGTTTTCCGGAGGACATCTCCAGCACATCGACGCCATCGCGGTGGGTGGCAACCATGTGACGATGGATCTGGCGCGCGGGCTTTCGATGCGGCTGGAGGATGCCGAACGGTTGAAGGGTCTGGCGGGCTCCTGCATGGATGATCTGGGCGCCGAACGCGACATGATCACCAT
>JANNFV010000188.1:0-3114 GCA_031380285.1 Hyphomicrobiales bacterium
CGGTGCGGCTCATATCCGTCAATCGGCGCTCCGCAGTCCTGATTGTCTGCCCCTCGTCGGGCGACTGCGCCCGGCGGATGAGCTGATCCGCCCGTGCCTCCAGGCCCAGGGCTTGCAGGAATGGTCCCTGTTCCAGCGGTCCATGGACCAGCAGCCCAGCCGCGCGTGCGGCCTTCGTGATGGCCTCGAAATCGACATGCGCGGTCAGGTCCGATTCACCGGGATACGTCAGCGGATCGACGAAGGCATGGCTGCGCATGGCTTGCAGCGTGTCGCCAAATCCGGAGCGTGCGTGGCCATAGTCCAGGAAAAGTGCCACGCCGCCATCGGCCTTCAACAGGTCAGCCAGACTCGCCACCAGGGCATGGGCCGCAATCGCCACCTCGATGATAGCGCCTTCTGGCCCTCCTTGGGTGATGGCAGACTCGGGAGCGGCCGAGAGGCCAATCGTCAGGCCATCTGCCGTGAGGCCAACCAATCGCTCGTGCCACTGTCCGTTCTGGCGCATGTATTGGCGGATCGGCAGGGCATCGAGGAATTCGTTGCCGATGAGGATCAAGGGTGCGCCCCGTGTGATCTCGTCCACAGCGGAGCGCCAGGCCACGGGTGTTCCGCAGCCGCCGAGGTGGCGCATCTGTGCGGCACGCAGCACAGGGCTGGTCTCGACCAGTTCGACCTGCAAGGCTTCCAGAAAGCCCGGCACCACCTTGGCCGCCCGCAAGGCATCCGCCATCATGGTGCCGCGTCCAGGTCCGCATTCCACCAGGCGCACCCGCGCCGGTTCTCCCAGGTCGAGCCAGCACTGCGCCGCCCACAGCCCCAGCAATTCGCCGAAGATCTGGCTGATCTCAGGGGCGGTGGTGAAATCACCGGAGGCTCCGAGAGGATCGCGGGTCATGTAGTAGCCGTGCTGCGGATGACCCAGCGCCAATGCCATGTAGCGCTCGATGCTGATCGGCCCGTCGAGTGTGATGATCCGGCGGAGTTCGGTGGCCAGCCCGCTCAAGCAGCGGCTCGCGTGGCACGGATCGTCAGCCACAGCCCGATCGCCAGCATCGGCAACGAGAGCAGCATGCCCATGGTGGTGAACCCACCTAAGAGGAAGCCGAGTTGGGGATCTGGCTCGCGAAAGAACTCGCAGAAGATGCGCGATGCTGCATAGCCCGCGCCGAAAATCCCGGTGATCAAACCCGGTCGGCGATAACCGCCCCGGCGCACCAGCACCGCGAGCAGCACGAGCAGCAGCAACCCTTCGGTCGCGGCCTCATAGAGCTGGCTGGGATGACGGGGGATGGGGCCGCCATGCGGGAAGATCACGGCCCAGGGCACATCCGCCGCCCGGCCCCAGAGTTCGCCATTGATGAAATTGGCGATTCGGCCCAGCAGCAGGCCAAGGGGGGCAACCGTGGCGATCAGGTCGAACAGGGAGAGCACAGGCAACTTCCGCGCCCGGGCAAAGAGATAGATGGCAAGCGTCGCACCCGCCAATCCGCCATGGAACGACATGCCGCCCGACCAGATCGATAGCACCTCCAGCGGCTTGGAAAGGAAATATCCGGGCTGGTAGAAGATCACATAGGCGAGACGCCCCCCCAGGATGACGCCAAGCGTGGCGTAGAGCAGCAAATCATCCAGATCGACCGCCGAGGGGCGGCGCTCGGAGGCCCACAGCCCATCCGCTGCTGCCAGCCGCTTGGCGTAATACAGCCCGCCGAACAGCCCCGCGATATAGGCCAGCGCATACCAGCGGATGGCAATGGGGCCGATCTGCAGCGCCACGGGGTCGATGTCGGGGAAGGGAATGCCGCTCAAGAAACGCTCCGGATCGGGGCTGACACCGAAAGCCACGCCAGGCTGACCTGCGCCACTTTGAATGATGCCCGTGTTTCTGCGACTGTGCTACACGTCCGTGACAGGATAGACAAAAGCAAAGTGGACATCATGAGCAGCTCCTCCTCCCGCATTTTCGATGATCTCGGCAGATTGATGACCGACGCGGCAGGCGTCGCCTCCGGCGTGCGCCGCGAGGTCGATGGCATCGTGAAATCGCAGATCGAGCGCCTGCTGCGCGACGCCGACGTCGTCACGCGCGAGGAATTCGACGCCGTGCGCGAGATGGCCGTGCTGGCACGGGAAGAGAACGAGATGCTGAAGGCGAGGATCGAGGCGCTTGAGGCGGCAGCGATGCCTGCTGCAGCCGAGAAGCCTGCGTCCAAAAAGTCAGCCAAATCATCCGGGGGTTAATGCCATGTCGCCCAGCCTGTGGTCGATTCTCGAGATCGTCGGTTTCTTCGTCATGGCCGTTGGCCTGGGCGTCCATCAGCTCTGGGCGCTGAAGAAACTGGAGCTGCAGCGCCTCAAGCGCGAGGCCAAGCCAACCGACGCGGCCTCGGGCGTCTGATCCCGTCCCCACCGAATCTGTGAACAGCGCGGACGAATCGTTGTCGCGCCTTCGCGAATCCTCAAGGCTTGTCTCAGGTTTCAGCTGTCGCGTGCATTTCCTGATTCCCTCGTGGTACCTCTTGGCGGGTTACTGATTCGCCGAGGTGTTAAGCTCGTCTTAACGAATTGCGGGGACGATCAGGGACGTGTCGGGGCGTATCGCGTTTCAGCGACGGCGGGACCATCAGCTGCCCGCCAGCAATGGGGGCCAAGAATGAGCCGTACCGAGACCATGATCCCATTGACCGACACTGCGGAAGAGCGCCTTGAGCACCCCGTGGACACCATCGAGCGGCTGGCCGCACTCAATGATTGGGCCTTCGAGCGCGACGAAGATGATGAGATCTGCATCTCCGTCAAAGGCACGTGGTCGGAATACCACATCGCCTTCACCTGGCTCGAGGACATGGAGGCGCTGCATCTCGCCTGCGCCTTTGACCTGAAGGTGCCGGAACGCCGCCGCATGGAAATGATGAAGCTTGTCTCTGCCATCAACGAACAGCTCTGGGTCGGGCATTTCGACATCTGGTCGAAGGAAGACGTCATCATGTTCCGCCACGCGCTTGTGCTGTCGGGCGGGCTGGAGCCGAATGCGCGGCAATGCGAGCAACTGCTGAAGATCGCCACCGAGGCGTGCGAGAAGCACTACCAGGGCTTCCAGTTCGTGGTCTG
>JANNFV010000098.1:0-1680 GCA_031380285.1 Hyphomicrobiales bacterium
ATTGGGGCATCATCCTGATCTATGTGGCGATGAACCTGCCCTTCGTCATCTGGATCCTGCAGAGCTTCATTGCCCAGGTGCCCATCCAGCTGGAGGAAGCCGCCCGCATCGATGGTGCCGGGCCCTTCCGCGTGTTCTTCCTCATTGTCCTGCCGCTGATCAAGCCCGGCCTTGCGGCGGCGGCGATCTTCACCTTCCGCATCGCGTGGAACGAGTTCCTGCTGGCGAATGCGCTGGCGGATCGCAAGACGCGCACTGTGCCTGTCACCATCGTCAACTCCCTGACCGAGTACAACATCGACTGGGGCGTGATCATGGCGACGGGGATGCTGCTGGCCGTGCCGCCCATCATCTTCACGCTCCTGGCATCGCGCCAGATCATCACCGGCATGACCGCTGGCGCGGTGAAGGGCTGAGACGGGCAGCGCGATGATCGAGTGGCTGCTTTCCCCCATCGATCCGGCCCGTGCCCACGCCGTGGCGGATGCGGTTGCCTGGCATGGCAGGAGCATGGTTCTGGCCTGGGGCGTGCTCGTGCCGGTTGGCGTGCTGGCCGCGCGGTTCTTCAAGATCCTGCCGGGTCAGGATTGGCCCCGCCAGCTTGACAGCCATGCCTGGTGGCTGACGCACCGCATTTTCCACTATGTCGCGGGGCTGTTGACCCTGGTCGGCCTCGCGCTGGTGCTGCGCGGTCTCGTGAGTTTAGGCAGCAGCGGCATACATGCGGTGTTTGGCTGGGCTGTCGTTGTGTTGGCCTGCGCCCAATTCCTGGGGGGATGGTTCCGGGGCAGCAAGGGCGGCCCCACGGACCCGCGTCCCGATGGCTCGCTGCGCGGTGATCACTACGACATGACCCCGCGGCGCCTCGCCTTCGAGTACCTCCACAAGACCGGCGGCTACACGGCTCTTGCCATCGCCATGCTGGCGATCGTGACAGGGCTATGGCGGGCAAATGCGCCGCTGTGGATGTGGCTCGCCCTTGCCGTGTGGTGGGTCTCACTTGCCGTGATCGGCGCGACACTGCAACGTGCGGGCCGTGCGGTCGATACCTACCAGGCGATCTGGGGGCCGGACACCCGACACCCCGGCAATGCCCGCCGCCCGATTGGCATCGGCATCGTGCGCCCGGGCGAATGAACCCCGCGTCACCCAGGAGATCACCGTGAGTTTTTTCGACGCCGCCGATCCCTCGTTCAAACGCTTTGTGCTCGGCAATGCCCCGTTGCAGAAGCTGGCGACTGGATTTGACTGGGTGGAAGGCCCCGTCTGGTTCGGGGATGCCAACTGCCTGCTGTTCTCGGACATCCCCAACAACCGCATCATGCGCTGGACGCCCGACCTTGGCATCAGCACCTACCGTGCGCCGTCCGGGTTCAGCAATGGGCACACACGGGACAGGCAGGGGCGGCTCGTCTCCTGCCAGCACGGCACGCGCAGCGTCACCCGCACAGAACATGATGGAACGATCACCGTGTTGGCTGAGGCCTATCAGGGCAAGCGGCTGAACTCCCCCAATGACGTTGTGGTCAAATCCGATGGCACCATCTGGTTCACCGATCCGCATTACGGGATCATGACCGACTACGAAGGGCACAGGGCCGAACAGGAGCTGCCCTGCCAGGTCTATCGTCTCGATCCACGGGATGGCTCGCTGCAAGCCGTGGTCACAGACATGGCCTG
>JANNFV010000267.1:0-4207 GCA_031380285.1 Hyphomicrobiales bacterium
GAGCAGAAGAAGGAATGGATCTACAACCACGAGAAACTCTCGCAAGCCGTGACGCGCGCCAAGGGTGCCAACAATTTCCCGGTCATCCTGCTTGATCACGCCGACAATGTCGGCTCCGGCGGCACCTCTGACTCGATGATGGTGATCAAGGAGGTGCTGCGCCAGAAGCTCGACGGCGTGGCGGTGGCGACGGTCTATGATCCCGATGCCGTCAAGGCCATGGCCGCAGCGGGAATCGGCGCGACGGTGACGCTTGATCTCGGCGGCAAATCCGACATGCCAACCATCGGGCATCGGGCGGAACCGTTGCGCCTCACCGGCAAGGTCAAGCGCCTCTCGGATGGCGAATGGATTGTGCGCGGACCGATGTACACGGGATCAAAAGTGACCAGCGGGCCGACGGCCGTGTTCGAGACCAGCGGCATGCAGATCGTGGTGACAAGCCTGCACCATGAGCCGTGGGATGCAGGCATTTTCACGCATATCGGGATTGATCCGCACCACTGCAAATACCTGCTGCTGAAGTCGCGCATCCATTACCGGGCAGGATTCGAGCCGATCGGCAAGATGACGGTGACGCTCGACGGCATCGGGGTGACGACTTCGGATAA
This sequence comes from Hyphomicrobiales bacterium, assembly GCA_031380285.1. Taxonomy (GTDB): domain Bacteria; phylum Pseudomonadota; class Alphaproteobacteria; order Rhizobiales; family Beijerinckiaceae; genus JADCCX01. Next base: position 612 of record JANNFV010000267.1, read on the forward strand.
CAGGCTGCTGAAGTTCTCCCGGCTCAAGCGACCGATCTATCCGCTCGACCCGTGAAGCTCGGGCTTTATTGAAGCCTCACGGTCACGCTGTCGGTTTCGCCAGCACCATCCATGATGGAAATGCGGGTGAAGCCCGCGCCATCCGGCATGACATGCAAGGTGCGCCGTGACGCCGATGCCGCCACGGGACGTCCGTTGAGAAAAGCGGTGAACGGCGGCCTGCCACCCGTGATCTTCAGCGCGAGGCCAGGCTCATCGGCGCCGTGTGGAAGCTCGAGCCGCGATCCATCGGGCGGAAACGCCAGTTTCAGGCTTGCCGATGCGATGGCGAGCGTCGTCTTGGGCAGATCACGCCGCATGTGGCGCAGCGGCAGGGGCAACTCATGGGTTCCCGCCACGATGGCATCCGCAGGGCGCGGTCCCACGCCGGGTTCGGTGCCGATGCGCGAAAAGGCATCGAACAGCACCGGCGCGGCCACCAGCCGCCCCACCAGACCAGGCACAGCGGCATTGTCGGCGCGGCCCACCCAGACGCCGATGGTGTGCTTGCGGTCGAAACCCACCGACCAGGCATCGCGATAGCCGTAGGATGTGCCGGTCTTGTAGGCGATGCGGTTGGCCTGCGCGTTCTGCGGCGGTTGCGCACCCAGCAGCGCATCGGCGACATACCAGGCGGGCACGGGATCGACGATGCGGGCAAACCCTTCTTCCGTTGCGATCTGTTCCTGGCGCATCCACAAGGGTGTCGCCTCCCCTCCCCTGGCCAAACCGGCATAGAGGCGGGTGAGATCGCGCAGCGTGATGCCCACGCCGCCCAATCCGATGGCGAGGCCCGGCGCGCCTTCGGGCGGCATGGCCAAGCCTGCACCGACGCTGCGCATGCGGGAGACGAAGCGCTGTGGGCCGACAGCGGAGAGCAGATCGACCGCCGGCACATTCAGCGAGAGTTGCAGCGCTTTCTTCGCGGTGATCGTGCCCTGGAAGGTCTGGTCGAAATTCTCGGGCGCATACAGGCCATAGCGGTGCGGGCGATCCTCCAGCACGGTCGAGGGATGCGCGATGCCTTCCTCGAAAGCCATGGCATAGATGAAGGGTTTCAGCGCCGATCCGGGAGAGCGCAAGGCTTGTGTCAGGTCCATGGCACCCGCGCGTTCCTCGGCGAAATAGCCCGCGCCGCCAACGCTGGCGCGGATCGCACCGGTCGCCTGTTCGACCACCACGATCGCCGTGGAGAGTTTGGGGCCCAGCTGCTCCGCCCGCTCGCGGGCCAGCATCTCCAGCATCACCTGCCAGCCCGCATCGAGGGTGAGGCGGTGGACGCGCTGCATCGGATACTCCCGCACAACGGCTTCTGCCGCATGCGCCGCCAGCATGGGGAAGGGCTTGCGTGCAGTCGGCATCGCCTCGCCCAACGCGTGTTGCCTCTCGCCTTCGGGTATCACGCTGGCGCGGGCGGCGACGCCGAGCACGCGGTTGCGACCCTGGATTGCCCGCTGGGCGAAACGGTCTGGCCTGCGCAACTCAGGGGCCTGCGGCAGCGCCACCAGCGTCGCCGCCTCGCCATGCGAGAGCCGCCGCGCATCCTTGCCGAAATAGGCAAAGCTGGCCGCGCGTATCCCCTCGATATTGCCGCCATAAGGTGCCAGCGAGAGATAGAGCGAGAGGATCTCATCCTTGGAAAAGCGCCGTTCCAGGTCGATGGCGCGGGCCATCTGCCGGAGCTTGGCGGCAGAAGAGCGCTCGGGCCGTGGTTCGATGAGACGCGCCACCTGCATGGTGATGGTCGAGCCGCCTGAAACAATGCGCCCGTGCCGCACCGACTGCGCCGCCGCCCTGGCGATGGCCAGCGGATCGACGCCCAAATGGCTGCGGAAGCGCTTGTCCTCGAAGGCCAGCAGCATCGACACATAGCGCGGGTCGACATCGTCTACCGTGGTCGGCATCCGCCAGCGCCCGTCCTGCATGGTGAAGGCGCGCAAGAGCTGGCCGTTCCGGTCCAGCACGATGGGAGAACGCTCGGCGGTGGACGTGAGGTCCAGCGGAGGAAGGCGGAACCAGGTGAGTGTGAGTGCCAGGAGGGGAGCAAGGATGAGTGCCAAAAGCGCCACGAAAGCGGACCTAGCGCGTCCCCTCTCCCCGTTTTTCACGGGGAGAGGGTTAGGGTGAGTTGATGCAGACCATGCAGTACACTCCCCAGGCCCCTCATCCGCCCTCCGCTTCGCTCGGGCGACTTCTCCCCGCAAGAGCAGGGAGAAGAGCTTGTCCAATGTCGCAACCCAAGGCTTCATCGCGCGGACAGCACCTCGACCGTGCCGGACGCGCCGCGCCCGAAGCGGTCGGGCCGGTACATGTCCTCCACCGCCGCGCCCGGATGCACATAGCGACCCGGCGTCACGGCCCGCACGACATAAGATACGCTGAACTCCGGCTTCTGCGAGGCGAGCCGGTCAAAGGCTGCCACAAAACGGTCATCGCGTGCTTCCGAATGCACAGGCACCAGATCACTCTTGGTGAATTCCAGACCATCCGTCGAGACTCCCTCGGTCAGGTTGGGGTTCTCGATCTCGAGACCGGCTGGCAGCGGATCGACCACCAGCACCTTGCCATAATTCGCCTTGGGCTCGGTGAGCTTGAGATGCACCACATAACGCTCGTTCTGCTTGAGCTCGGTCCAGCCCACAGGCTTGCCCTTCATGGTGTAGATCGCGCGTTCGATCCGGAAGCCCTGATCAAGAGCCGGAAGCGGCTCCAGCGGTGCACCCGACACGGTGATCACGGCACGGGCCGCGTTCTGGCTGGGGTTCTGGATGACGATGGGCCTGGCTTCCAGATCCGCCTCGCGCCAGGTCCGATACAGCGCCCCTGTGCGGGGCGTTCCATCCACCACAAGCTGGAATGTCTCGGTCTCCTTGGCCAGCGCCTGGGCGGCCATCACCATCCAGGTCTGCTCCTGTGTCGAGGAGAAGCGCACGCCGTTGCGGGCCGCCTCGACCTCTGACGACACGCGAACAAGATCGGCCCGCTCGGCATTCGCCTCCGCCATCAGCGCGAGAAGCCCGCTGCCATCCCGCAGCCGCGAGCCGTAGTCTGGACGCGACAGGCCATCGTCGCGCAAGGCCACAAGGCTGGTCACAGCCTCGCCAAGGGCTGTGCGGGAGCGCCCCCGGTCACCCAGCAGAGCAAGCGCTGCGCCCAGGTGTCCCTTCGCCATGGGCGAAGTGAATTCCTTCAGCTTGTTGTCGCTGAGATAGCGCAGGTCACCCATGATCGGCCTGCCGTTGCGGGCCAGCACATACAGGGCATAGGCAACACCTGATGCCTCCTCGGCGCGGATGGTGCCCGTGTTGACCACCTGATTGCGCAGTCGGTCCAGCGCAAGGTTGAACGCCACGGCAGGCTCGGCACGGCCAGCCTCGCGGGATCGCGTCTGAAAATCCGTGACAAAGGCATCGAGCCACAGATCATCGCCACCCACGCCCCACAGGCCAAAAGCACCATTGGAGCCTTGCCGCGACAGTACCTTGTCGATGGCGGCCTGCACGCGCGTTTCTGCCGCATCGTCGAGTGCGAGATGCTCGAGGCTCGCCAGCCTGTTG
>JANNFV010000273.1:0-6166 GCA_031380285.1 Hyphomicrobiales bacterium
GCTGGCGGGGCGCGTCGGGGAGGCCGGACACCGGCTGGCGGCCCGCGCCATCGTGGCGGACGACGTGGAGGCCATCCGCGCGCAGGTGCGGGCATGGATCGCGGACAGCGGCGTCGACGTGGTCATCACCACGGGCGGCACGGGCTTCACGGGCCGGGACGTGACGCCCGAAGCGCTGGAGCCCCTGTTCGAGAAGCGGATGGACGGCTTTTCCTGGGTGTTTCACCAGATTTCGTTCCAGAAGATCGGCACCTCCACCGTGCAATCCCGCGCCACGGCGGGCGTGGCGGGCGGCACCTACATCTTCTGCCTTCCCGGCTCTCCCGGGGCCTGCAAGGACGGTTGGGATGGCATTCTGGCGATGCAGCTCGATTTTCGCCATCGCCCCTGCAATTTCGTCGAGATCATGCCCCGGCTGGACGAGCACCTGCGGCGGCCAAAGGCACAAGGCGCGGTGATCTGAAGCGCAGCTATACGATGCGTCCGACACGCATTTCCGTGAGGTGGATTGGTCCAAGGGTCTTGACTGCGCCGCCGCGATAGGCCGCATCGGTCAGCCGGCCCTTCGGCAGCAACGCTCCGTGGCTGAGTGGAACACGGCCCTGCAAGGCGATCCGCGCCAGCAGCCCCAGCCGCTCTCCCAGACGTTCCGGGCGGAAGGCCAGCGCCCCGTCGGCAGCAGGCTGTCCACGCCGCTGGAACTCGCGCATCAGCAGCACCGGCCAGCCTGGCGGCAGCAGCGCTCCCGCAGCGAAGGCCAGCACATGCGGGGTCTCGATATGCGAGGCGAGGATGGCCGGGATGCGCTCCGGCCCTATGCCTTGCTCCAGCCGACAGCCCGAAGCATCGGCCAGCCGTTCCAGATCGGGTCCGCTTTCGCCGGAAACGACGATGACACGCCGCAGCATCCCCTCCACCACGCCTTCCACGAGGAAGGCCATGGTGCGGGCTGCGGCTTCGGGATCCTTGCCTGAGAAGATGACGGCGTCGAACATCGGCGTTGCTTGCCACGCGCCAGCGGGAAGGGCTAGTCAAACCGCAAGGCGTTCTCTATATCGAACATATCGGACTGAATGCAGGAAATTGACGGATATCCCTAGGCGTGCCGCGCAGCAAGACCAGACCTTTCGTGGCCCATGGACCACAGGCCGATGAACCCGACAGCCTTGTCGTGCGTTTCCCGGCCAGCCAGCCACTTGTGCTGGATTCAGGCCTGACGATTGCGCCATTGCAGGTCGCCTACCAGACCTACGGAACGCTGAACGCCGACAAGTCCAACGCAGTCCTTGTCTGCCATGCCCTCACGGGCGATCAGCACGTGGCCAATGAAAACCCTGTCACGGGGAAGCCGGGCTGGTGGGAAACGCTGATTGGCCCCGGCAAGATCATCGATACCGGGCGCTATTTCGTGATCTGTGCCAATGTCGTCGGCGGCTGCCTTGGCACCACGGGTCCGGCCTCCACCAATCCCGCCACGGGCAAGCCCTGGGCGCTTGACCTGCCGGTCGTCACCATCCGCGACATGGTGCGGGCGCAGGCCATGCTGATCGATCACCTCGGCATCGAAAGCCTGTTCGCCGTCGTCGGCGGCTCCATGGGTGGCATGCAGGTGCTGGAATGGGCGGCGACCTACAAGCACCGTGTCTTCGCTGCCATGCCGATTGCCACGGCGGCCAAGCATTCCGCCCAGAACATCGCCTTCCACGAGGTCGGGCGTCAGGCCGTGATGGCGGATCCGGCCTGGGCCGGCGGTCGCTACCGCGAGCAAGGGCAACGTCCCGAGAAGGGGCTGGGCGTCGCCCGCATGGCGGCGCACATCACCTACCTCTCGGAGCCAGCCTTGCAGCGCAAGTTCGGCCGCAAATTGCAGGACCGCGCGGCACCCACCTTTTCCTTCGACGCGGATTTCCAGGTGGAGAGCTATCTGCGCCACCAGGGCTCCAGCTTCGTAGAGCGGTTCGATGCCAACAGCTACCTCTATCTGACCCGCGCCATGGAGTACTTCGATCTGGCGGAGGATCACGGCGGTATCCTCGCCAAGGCTTTCGAGGGCACCAGGGCACGATTCTGCGTCGTCTCGTTCACCTCGGACTGGCTGTTCCCGACAGCGGACAGCCGCGCTCTGGTCCATGCACTCAACGCGGCGGGTGCACTTGTGTCGTTCGTTGAGATCGAAAGCGACAAGGGCCATGATGCCTTCCTGCTGGAGGAACCCGAGTTCTTCGCCACGCTGCGCGGGTTTGTTGCAGCGGCGGCGAAGGCGAGGGGGCTGGCGTGAGGGACGACAGCATTTTCCTTCCCCCTTGGGGGAAGGTGGCTGCCGGAGGCAGACGGATGAGGGAGAATCCCTGCCGTCTGCGGTTCTCCCTCATCCGTCAGGCTCCGCCTGACACCTTCTCCCAAGGGAGAAGGAAAGCAGCCCCATGACCATCTCCGATCCGCACCTCTCCTTTGGCCCCGGTGCCCGTGTCGATCTGCTGATGATCGCCGACATGGTCGAGCCTGGCTCCCGCGTGCTGGATGTTGGCTGCGGCGATGGAGCCTTGCTGAAGCTCCTGGCCGAGGGGCGCAATGTCGATGCACGCGGCATCGAATTGTCGCGCGAAGGTGTCGCAAACTGTGTGACCCGCGGATTAGCGGTTATCCAGGGCGATGCCGACACGGATCTCGTGGATTATCCCGACGATTCCTTTGACTACGTGATCCTCTCGCAGACCATCCAGGCCACGCGCAATCCGCGCCGCGTGCTGGAGCAGATGCTGCGCATCGGGCGGCGCGCCATCGTTTCCTTTCCGAATTTCGGCCATTGGCGCGTGCGCCGCGACCTGCTGCTCAAGGGCCGCATGCCGGTGACGGAAAACCTGCCCGACGCCTGGTACGAGACGCCCAACATCCATTTCTGCACCATTCACGATTTCTACGATCTGGTGAAGGAGATCGGGGCCGAGACGGAACGCGCCCGGGCCCTCGATGCCTCGGGCAAGCCGCTCCGGCTCAACGCGCCGTGGTGGTTCTGGAACGTGTTTGGCGAGCAGGCGGTGTTTCTGCTGAAGCGGGGATAGTCAGCCCGCCTCGAACATCGGCCCGCCCTTGTGGGCCGGGTAACCGTAGCCATGGACCATCACCAGGTCGATATCCTCAGGGCGGGACACGATGCCTTCGCGCAGGATGGCCTGCCCCTCCGCCTTCATCGCGGCCAGCAGTGCCTCGCGGATCGCAGCACGGGTGCGCGTGACCTGCGGAACATCCTTCGCCACGGCGTAGTTGCCGATCAGCGCCTTGACGGCGGGATCGGGCGTGCCTGCGCGTGCTCCCTCGGCATAGGCATACCAGCCCTTGCCATTCTTGCGCCCGAGCCGCCCTGCTTCGACCAGGGTTTCGACCAGTCCGAGCCTGCGCCCATCTGCAGCAACAGCGGGCTTCAACCTGCGGTTGGCATAGGCGATCTCGAGGCCCGCCATGTCCTGCACCGCGAAGGGACCCATGGGAAAGCCGAAATCCGTCATGGCGGCATCCACCTCTTCGGGTGCGGCCCCTTCCTCCACCATGCATTCTGCCACGATGCGATACGCCTTCAGGATGCGGTTGCCGCAGAACCCCTCGCACACGCCGGTGACGATGGGAATCTTGCCAAGCATCCGCCCAATCGCCACGCCTGTCGCAAGTGTCTGCCGCGATGTCTTCGCACCCCGCACCACCTCCAGCAGCCGCATCACATGGGCGGGCGAGAAGAAATGCAGGCCCAGGAAGCGTGTAGGGTCGCGTGTCCCCGCCGCAATGGCGTCAAGATCGAGATAGGAGGTGTTCGTCGCCAGCAGGCAATGCGGCCCCACCACCTCGTCAAGCCGACGGAACACCTGATGTTTCACCGCCATGTCCTCGAACACCGCCTCGATCACCAGATCGCAGGGTGCGAAGGCGGAGAAATCGCTCGAAAGCGTAAGCGATGCCTCCAGTGCCTGGCGCTTCTGCGGGGACAGCCGACCGGAAGCCACCTGTCCATCCATCAGGTCCATGATGCGGACGCGACCACGCTCCAGAGCCTCTGTCGTGCTTTCCATCAGCACGACCTGTGCGCCCGCATGCAGCGCCGCAAAAGCGATGCCGCAGCCCATGAGGCCCGCGCCGACCACGCCGATGCAGCGCATGGCACCTGCCGTGATGCCCTGCAGCTCGGGCAGCCGCCCGGCCTCCCGCTCCGCCAGGAAGAGACGACGCAGCGCCTTCGCCTCCGGACTCGAGCGGAGATACACGAAGGTCGCGCGCTCCTGCGCCACGCCCGCCTTGTAGTCGACCGGTGCGGTCATCTCCATCAGCTCGAGTGCCGCAAGGGGGGCGGCTTGCCCGCGCGCGGCTTTCCTGACCTCGGCCCGCAGGGCATCCAGCGTTTCCGGGTCTGGCCGTGCAGCATCCCGCGCTTCCACCTGGGCAGACGTGGGATATGCGGACGTATCCCGCAGGACATCGCTGGAGAGCAGGGCAAGGGCCGCGCCCGATACATCACTGCTGACAACGGCGTAGATCAGGCCAAGCCGCAGCGCTTCCTCCGCAGGGATGGCCTTGCCCGACGTGACAAGGCGCACCGCTGTGGCAAAATCCGTCATCCGCAGCAGCCGTTGCGTGCCGCTCGCCCCCGGGATCAGCCCGATGCGGACTTCCGGAAAGCCCAGCGTGGTGCCCACCAGCGCGACGCGGGCGCGGCAGGCCAGCGCAATTTCCAGCCCGCCGCCCAGCACGTTGCCGTAGAGGGCCGCGACGAGTGGCTTGGTGCACGCCGCGATGGCTTCGATGACCTGCGGGAGCTGCGGATCGACCAATGGGCTGTCCATCTCGCGCATGTCGGCACCGGCGATGAAGGTGCGGCCAGCGGTGGTGATGACGCCGCCATCGATGCCTTGATCCTGCTCCAGCCCGTGCAATGCCGCGATCAATGCAGCCCGAACCGGCGTGGACAGCGCATGAACCGGCGGGTTGTCCACCGATATGACCGCTATTCTGCCGTGGATTTCCGTCCTGACAGCAATCATTGTCTCCCGATCCGCATTTCTCATGTCTCACCACAAGTCTCTGATGACGTTAGAGGAATCGCTGAGACGACGGTTGTCAAGGTTCCTTCGGATGATAGGATTCATACTAGGGCCGTGTGAAAAAATACGCCGCAAAAATGTTATATCTATCTGAAATCATGAAAATATTTTCGCAATGGGGTGACAAATCCCGTCATAATTCCTAGCTATAGCGGCACAGGCCGGAGGGGCAGGCAGCCCTTCATCGCGCCTGAGGAGGATGAGATTTCGATGTCACCCGAAGAAAAGAATGTCATTGGCGGAATCTTCGAGCGTTTGAAGGGGGCCGCCAACGCGCCCCGTGACGCCGAGGCGGATCGCTTTATCGCCGACCAGATCAAGGCGCAGCCCTATGCGCCCTACGTCATGGCCCAGTCGATCTATGCCCAGGAGCAGGCGCTGACCAACATGCAGCAGCAGATGGAGCAGTTGCAGGCGCAGGTGCAGCAGCTTGAAGCCTATGCCCAGCAGGTGCAGGCCCAGCAGCAGCAGAGCGGCGGCTTCCTCGGCGGCCTGTTTGGCGGCGGCGCGAAGGCACCGCCTCCGCCCATGCCGAACCGTGCGCCGTTCCAGCGCGGTCCGATGGGCGGTCCGCCCCCGGGCCAGCCCATGGGTCAACCCGGCCCCTGGGGCGGCCAGCCCGCACCGGCTCCCGGTCCCTGGGGCCAGCAGGCCCAGCAGCCGCAGCGCGGCGGCATGGGCTTCCTCGGCACCGCAGCCATGACGGCGGCAGGTGTGGCGGGCGGCATGCTGGCGGCAAATGCGCTGACCAACATGTTCTCGGGCGGGCAGAAGCCAGCGGGCGATGCAGGCGCGCAGGCGTCAGCAGGTTCACCCGCAGCTCCTGCTTCCACGACCCAGCAGGAAGAGTATGGCCCGACGTCGCAAGAAGCGTCCTACGATGATGGTGGTGGCTTCGACGGCGGCGGCGGTGACGACTGGGCCTGATCGCTCAGGGCGCAACGCGTCAAATTCTGGAAAAGGCCGGTCGCACGACCGGCCTTTTTCATGCGATTTCCTACGGTGCCAGCCACTGCCCCTGCATATCACCGTTGTTCCAACGGAAGAGGGCCCTTCGATGCCCCGTGTTGGCGAGGTAG
>JANNFV010000295.1:0-3110 GCA_031380285.1 Hyphomicrobiales bacterium
ATAGGCGCGGCTGGCATCCGGCTTGTGACCGGCGGCCTGCGCGATGATGCGGGCCTCCTGGGCAAACCGCGTCGCCTCGGGGTGGTCGACATTGTAGGGGTCTTCCAGCGAATGCGTCAGCACGAAGGACGGGTTCATTTCGTGGAAGATGTCGATGGCGCGGTCCAGCATGGTTTCCGTGGTGCGCAGTGGATAGTCGCCCGCATCCATGAACTCGATCTCCGCGCCCAGGATTGTGGCGGCACGTTCCGCCTCGTCCCTGCGTCCGGCCTTGACCTCCGCCAGCGTGGCACCGGCCTGCTTCCAGGCGAACTGGCTTTCGCCGCGCTCGCCATAGGCCAGGCAGAGGATTTTCACGCGTATCCCGCGTTTGACGTGGAGGGCGATGGCTCCACCCGCGCGCCAGACGAAATCGCCGGGATGCGCGGTGATCACAAGGCCAGTCTTCTTCTGCTCGGTCATTGTTCTTTCCGTCATGTCAGAGTCGGTTCAGGCGCATAGGCCGTGCCATCGAACAGCTTGCGGGCCGTGCGCAACAATCCGGCACGGTCCACCGCTGTCTCGCGCCCTGGGCCGCCCATCGTCAGGTTCACCGTGAATTCGCCGGTGGGATGCTCGACGCTGACGGACTTGAACTGTCCCTCGGGCAAACGCGCCACTTCGGAGGCGGGCGTTCCAGGCATCGCCGCCGCCGTCGCCACGGTGACTGCCGCGAACACGCCGATGGAAGCGTGGCACTCATGCGGGATGAAGCTGCGGGTGCAGATGGCTCCGCCCTTGGCGGGCGCCGCGACCAGCGCGATCTTGGGCACGGCCTTGGCCGCGACATCGCCAAGGTTCATCATCGGGCCTGCCAGGAGGCGGATCGCATTGAGGCGCTGTTTGAGCGCCATATCCTTGTCGAGTTGATCGCGCGGTTCATAGCCCGTGAGGCCGACATCGCTCGCTTTCAGCACGATGACGGGCATGCCATTGTCGATCAGCGTGACAGGCACGCCGAGGATCACGTCGCGGACGTTTCCCGTGGGCAGGAGACTGCCACAGACAGAACCCTCCGCGTCGAGAAAATCGACCGTGATCGGGGCCGAGGTTCCGGGCGCACCGTCGATGCGGGCATCGCCCGCATAGCTTACCGTGCCGTCCGGTGTCTGCACCGTCAGGTCAGCGATGGTGCCGGTGTTGACGGTGCGCACCCGCACCTTGGTCTGGCCCTGCCTTGCCGCAACTAGGCCGCGCTCGATGGCAAAAGGGGCGACGCCAGACAGGATATTGCCGCAGTTCGGCGTGGTGTCCACCATCGGCTTGTCGACGCCGACCTGGGCGAAGAGAAAATCGATGTCGCAACCTTCAAGCGTCGAGCGCGAGACAATCGCCACCTTGCTCGTCAGCGGATGTGCTCCGCCCAGGCCATCGACCTGGCGCGGGTCCGGCGAACCCATGACAGCGAGCAGCAGGCGGTCGCGCACAGCCACGTCCGCTGGCAAATCTTCGGCGAGAAAATACGCCCCTTTTGAGGTGCCGCCCCGCATCATCATGCAGCGTATCGCCTTCATCCGATGCTGATCCCCGCACGCTGGATGACGCCACGCCACAGCGTGATCTCGCTCTGGATATGCCGGGCAAATTCCTCAGGTGTCTTGCGCAAGGCGAGTGCGCCATCATTCTCCAGCGTCTTCACGATTTCCGGCGCATCCATCAGGCCGTTGATCTCGCGGTTGACGCGGGCAACGATGGCATCCGGCGTTCTGGCGGGTGCCACCAGACCATACCATTGCACGGCCTCGAAGCCGGGCAGTCCGCGCTCGGCGATGGTCGGCAGGTCAGGCGCGAAGGGCAGGCGGTTCAGGCTTGACACGGCCAGCGCCCGGAGATGCCCGCTCGCCACCAGCGGCAGGACGGCGGGACCGCCCGTGAGGGTGAACTGGATCGTGCCTGCCACAAGATCGTTCACGGAAGGTGCGGTTCCCCGATAGGGCACGTGGACTGCCTTGATGCCCGCAGCATGGGCGAAATAGGCCCCTGCGATATGCGCCGCACTGCCATTGCCGCCCGAACCGTAGTTCAGCTTGTCCGGATTGGCGCGGGCATAGGCCAGGAACTCCTCGAAGGTCCGGGCAGGTACGGCTGGATTGACCACGAGGATGTTGGGGACGGTGGCGACCAGCGCCACGGGCCGGAAGTCCTTCACCGGATCATAGGGCAGGGCGGGATAGAGAGAGGGGTTGAAGGCCAGCGTGCCGATATGCCCCATCATGAAAGTGTGCCCATCGGCATCCGCCTTGGCCACGCCCGCTGCTGCGGTTGCGCCGCCCGCACCGGGGCGGTTCTCGATGATGATGTTCTGCTTCAACAGCGGTTCCAGCTTCTGGCCAATGACGCGGGCCAGCAGGTCCGTGCTGCCGCCGGGCGTGAAGGGCACGACGAACTTGATGACCTGCGACGGCCATGAAGCCTGGGCGCGCAGGATGTTGGGTGCTGCAAGACTTGCGACCGCTGTAAATGCCAGGACATGCCTTCGGGTCAATGTGGGCCGATCTCCATGGTCCTCACCCTTCGACAGGCTCAGGGTGAGGCCGGGTGCGAGATCTGCGCTTAACGGTGGCTTCCGCATGACCGTCATGGGCGCACCCGTGCTCCTCTGGCCTGCGCATCGGCCACGGCGGCGATCAGCGCTGGATCGCGCCCCAGCCCCGCCACCATCTCTGCCGCCTCGCGCATTTCGGCGGAGCGGCGGATGCCGTGGGTTGCCACGCGCTCCTGCATGGTGAGGGACAAAGCGGGCCAGTCGATGGACGGAAAGGTTTCGGTCAGGCTGGCGAAAACCTCTGTCTCGACCTTCCAGTGAGCGGAGGACGCGGCGCAATCCACCATCAAGGCTTCCAGGCCCTTGATGATGATGCTGCGGCAGAGCTTCATGGCGGAGGCGCGGCCATAATCAGTGGCGACAGGTGTGAGGTTCATGCCCAGCGCGTTCAGCCTCACTGACAAGTCCCGCGCCTGTGGACCACCCGTCAGGATCGGCACGGCGATTCCGGGTTTCAGCACCGGCGCCATCACCGCGCCCTCGACATAGTGCGCGCCGGTGGCATTCACATATGCCGCGGCCCGGC
>JANNFV010000303.1:0-2263 GCA_031380285.1 Hyphomicrobiales bacterium
CCAGCGGGGAAGGACAGCATTTCACTTCCCCGCCTTCGCCAATTCCGCCTGCAATTCCGGCACAATCGTGAACAGGTCACCGACCAGACCGAAATCCGCGACCTGGAAGATCGGCGCTTCCTCGTCCTTGTTGATGGCGACGATGACCTTTGAGTCCTTCATCCCCGCGAGGTGCTGGATCGCACCGGAGATGCCGACCGCGACGTAGAGATCGGGCGCGACGACCTTGCCGGTCTGGCCGACCTGCCAGTCGTTGGGAGCATAACCCGCATCGACGGCGGCGCGAGAGGCGCCGACGGCTGCGCCGAACTTGTCGGCGAGCGGCTCAATGACCTTCTTGAAGTTCTCCGACGAGGCCAGCGCGCGTCCACCAGACACCACGATCTTGGCTGCCGTCAGTTCCGGGCGGTCGGACTTGACGATTTCCTGGCTGACGAAGGTGGATGTGCCGGGATTTCCGGCGGAGGCAACGGCTTCGGTCTTGGCCGAGCCGCCCTCGGCTGCTGCCACAAAGGAGGCGGTACGCACCGTGATGATCTTCACCTTGTCCAAGCTCTGCACGGTCTGCATGGCGTTGCCCGCATAGATCGGGCGCTCGAACGTATCGGCGGAGATCACCTTCGTGATGTCGGAGATCTGCTGCACGTCGATCAATGCGGCCACACGCGGCATCACATTCTTGGTGGCTGCCGTGGATGGCGCAACGATGGCGGCATAGCTGCCCGCAAGGCCCGCGATCAGCGCAGCGGTCGGTTCGGCCAGCAGATGCTCGTAGGCCGCGTCATCGGCAACCAGCACTTTTTCGACGCCAGCGATCTTTGCGGCGGCGGCACCGGCCGCAGCGCAGCCCTTGCCCGCGACCAGCACGTGCACCGGGCTGCCGATGGCGCTGGCCGCGGTCATGGCCTTGTGCGTCACTCCGTTGAGCGATGTGTTGTTGTGTTCGGCGATGAGAAGAACGGCCATGTCAGATCACTCCCGCTTCCTTGAGCTTGCTTACGAGTTCGGCGGGTGAGCCCACCTTGACGCCAGCCTTGCGGCCACCGGGTTCCACCGTCTTCAGCACGGTGAGGCGCGGCGCGATGTCCACGCCCAATGATTCCGGCGTGTGTTCGTCGATCGGCTTTTTCTTCGCCTTCATGATGTTGGGCAGCGAGGCGTAGCGCGGCTCGTTGAGGCGCAGGTCCGTCGTGACGATGGCGGGCGTCTTCAGAGACTGCGTCTGCAGGCCGCCATCGACTTCGCGGGTGACCTTCACCTTGTCGGCGTCAACTTCCAGTTTGAAGGCGAAGGTGCCCTGCGGCCAGCCCATCAGGGCGGCCAGCATCTGGCCCGTGGCATTCATGTCATCGTCGATGGCCTGCTTGCCCATGATGACAAGGCCGGGCGCTTCCTGCTCGATCAGCTTCTTCAGGATTTTCGCGACGCCCAATGGCTCCACTGTCGCATCGGTCTTCACGTGGATGCCGCGATCCGCGCCCATGGCGAGGCCGGTGCGGATGGTTTCCGCCGCGCCCTGCGGGCCGACGGACACCACGACGATCTCGGTGGCTCCACCCTTTTCCCGGATGCGAATGGCCTCTTCGCAGGCGATTTCATCGAAGGGATTCATGCTCATCTTGACGTTGGCGAGATCGACGCCCGAGCCGTCCGGCTTCACGCGGATCTTCACGTTGTAATCGACCACCCGCTTCACGGGCACGAGGATCTTCATGGGGCGCTCCCTCCCGATGGAAATTTGGTGAGTGTCCTTTGCCGCAACCCGGCTGGGCTTGTCCAGCGCTTTGCCTGCGACCAAACGATATAGTTTATATATGAACCAAATCAAGCCTGGCTTCGCCGCTGCGATCCTCGACATCGATGATCCAGATATCCTGGTCGAAGCGCAATTCGCGCGTCAGTCGCTCGGCGATATCGAGGGGGGTCGCGCCATCCTTGCTGATCCGCTGGAAGGTCCGGTCCTGGCCGGTCTGGTCGGATATGGTCTGCGGTGCGGGGCCGTAAAGGTCCGCCGTGCCATCGAGACGGTCGATGCAGATGAAGATCGCGCCCGCTTCAGCCGCACCCTTGCGGCGCACCACGGCAAAGGCGTTCTCGCCGTTGCGCAGGCGGATGTAGGCGGACACGAAGATGTCGGAGCGAAGACGCATGGCGGGGCTTTGCGGTGGTGTTGTGCGTCCTTCGAGGCCCCGCTTCGCTCCGCACCTCAGGATAGGGAGCCTGGAGAATGGCAAAACACGACGAACCTCATCGTGAGGTGTGA
>JANNFV010000315.1:0-1673 GCA_031380285.1 Hyphomicrobiales bacterium
CCTGGCGGCACTGGTCGGTCTGGAAGGTGCAGCGCGGACGGAAGGCGCAGCCCTCGGGCAGACGGGCCAGTGACGGTGCCGAGCCCGGAATCTGCCGCAGCGGCTCGCCGCGCTTGCCGCGTGAAGGCACGGAGCCGAGCAGGCCGAAGGTGTAGGGATGGATCGGACTGTCCAGCACAGCATCCACCGGGCCGCTTTCGACAATGCGCCCCGCGTACATGACAGCCAATCGGTCCGCGAGGCCGGCGACCACGGTGAGATCATGCGTCACCCAGATCAGCGCCGTGCCTGTTTCGGCGCACAGCTTCTGCATCTCGGCCAGGATCTGGCTCTGGATCGTCACATCAAGCGCCGTCGTCGGTTCATCGCAGACGATCAGCGACGGCTTGTTGAGCAGCGCGATGGCGATTGCGACGCGCTGGCGCATGCCGCCGGAAAACTGGTGCGGATAGGCCGAGAGCCGCTCTTCCGGCGAGGGGATGCCCACCTTGCCGAGCGCATCGCGGGCACGGTTGCGCGCTTCCTGCTTGCTGACGTCGTTGTGCGCCGTCACGGCCTCCATCATCTGCGTGTCGATGCGCAGGACGGGATTGAGCGTCATCATCGGATCCTGGAAGATCATGGCGACCTCGCGCCCCCGGAACGTCCGCATCTGATCGTCGGGCAGGCCGACCAGTTCACGGCCATTGAGTTTGATCGAGCCTTCCACGATGCGGCCGGGTGCATCCACCAGACCCATGATCGAGAAGCCCGTGACGGTCTTGCCCGAGCCGGATTCGCCGACAAGGCCCATGACCTCACCGCGATTGACCTCGAAGGAAACACCATCGACCGATTTCACCACGCCTGCACGGGTGAAGAAATGCGTCTTGAGGTTGGAGACGGAGAGAACGGGTGTCATCATTTCTCCAGCCTCGGCTTCAGCACGTCCCTGAGCCTGTCGCCGACCAGATTGATCGCCACGATGGTCACCAGCAGTGCCACGCCGGGAAAGGTCGATATCCAGTATTTTCCCGACAGCAGATACTGGAAGCCGTTGGCAATCAGCACACCCAGCGACGGCTCGGTCTGCGGCAAGCCGACACCGAGGAACGACAGCGTGGCTTCCAGTGCAATGGCATGCGCCGTCTGCACCGTGGCGATGACGATGACGGGCGCGGTGACGTTGGGCAGGATATGCCGGAAGATGATGCGCGCGTTTGAAAGCCCCAGCGACTGTGCTGCCTCGACATACTCCTTGCGCCGCTCCACCAGCGCCGAGCCACGCACAGTGCGGGCGTAATAGGCCCATTGCACGATGACGAGGGCGAAGATGATCTTGTCGACGCCCTTGCCCAGCATCGCGACCAGAATGAGTGCCACAAGCACCGTGGGCAGCGACAGCTGCAGATCGACAATGCGCATGATGATGCTCTCGACCCGTCCGCCCGCATAGGCCGCGACGAGACCGATCGACATGCCGACAGTGGCAGCTATGACACCGGAGATCACCCCGACCATCAGCGAAATGCGCAGGCCATAAAGAATACCGGAGAGGAGATCGCGTCCCACGCCATCCGATCCCAGCCACATGCGGAAACCGTCCCCCGCCATCTCGCCCGGTGGTTGCTTGGAATCCATCAGATCCACCTTGCCGAGATCATAGGGATTCTGTGGCGAAATCCAGGGTGCCA
>JANNFV010000397.1:0-3516 GCA_031380285.1 Hyphomicrobiales bacterium
GGCATCCCGCATGTGTTTCCGGAGATTGTGCTGGAAGCTGCTGAGTCCGTAAAGCCTGCAGTGCTCAAGGGTCGCGAGGACTGGCGCAAACTGCCGCTGATCACCATCGATCCGGCGGATGCCAAGGATCACGATGATGCAGTTCACGCGGAGGCTGATCCTGCAAACCCCGGCGGGTTCATCCTCTCAATCGCGATTGCCGATGTTGCGGCCTATGTCACGCCCGGCTCGGCGCTGGATGACGAAGCGCTGACGCGCGGCAACTCGGTGTATTTCCCTGATCGTGTCGTGCCGATGCTGCCGGAACGCATCTCGAACGACCTGTGTTCACTGGTGCCTGACAAGGATCGCCCGGCGATTGCCGTGCGCGTGATCATAGGCGCGGATGGCCGCAAGAAGGCGCATAGTTTCCACCGCATCATGATGCGTTCGCATGCCAAGCTGGCGTATGAGCAGGCGCAGGCGGCGATTGACGGGCATGCCGATGACGCCGCTGCGCCGCATCTGGATACAATCCTCAAGCCGCTCTGGGAGGCCTATGCAGCCCTCAAGAAAGAGCGCGATGGCCGCGAGCCACTCGATCTGGAACTGCCCGAGCGCAAACTGGTGCTGGATGCCGATGGCAAGGTCGCCGACGTGATCTTCCGGGATCGTCTGGACGCCCACCGGCTGATCGAGGAAATGATGATCCTCGCCAATGTCTGCGCGGCGGAAACGCTGATCGAGCAGCGGCAAGGCCTGCTGTTCCGGCTGCATGACGAGCCATCCCCGGCCAAGATGGAAAGCCTGCGCGCCTTCCTGAAGACGCTGGATATCGACCTGCCGAAGGCAGGTGCGGTGCGCCCTTCCCTGTTCAACCGCACCTTGCAGCGGTTGGCCGATTCAGAACATGCGCAACTCCTGAACGAGATGGTGCTGCGCTCGCAGGCGCAGGCGGAATATGGGCCGGAGAACATCGGGCATTTCGGCCTCAACCTGCGCAAATACGCCCATTTCACCTCGCCCATCCGCCGCTACGCCGATCTGATCGTGCATCGGGCGCTGATCAAGGCGCTGAAGCTTGGCAAGGATGGCTTGCCCGATGTCAGCCTCGATGGGTTGCGGCAGATCGGCCAGAAAATCTCGGCGACCGAGCGTCGCGCCATGATGGCGGAGCGTGACACCTATGACAGGCTTGTGGCGGCGCATCTGAAGGATCAGATCGGCGCGAAATTCGCAGGCCGCGTCTCCGGCGTGACAAAATCCGGCCTGTTCGTGAAACTGCTCAAGACGGGTGCCGATGGCTACGTGCCGGCGGGAACGCTTGGGGCGGATTTCTTCTACCACGACGAGGCGGCGCAGGCGCTGGTGGGACAACGCACGGGCGAGGCCTTCCGTCTTGGCGACACGGTTGAGGTGCGGCTTGCTGAAGCAGCGCCTTTCGCGGGTGCTTTAAAGTTCGAGATTCTGTCGAAAGGGCGCTATATGAAGCCCGTGACGGGCAAGCGCGGTGCCCGACGCCGGGGTGGTGATACGCCCACCTACCGCAAGCTCGGCCGCCAATCACGGGGACGCTAAGATGACCTCCGGACCCGCAATCGGTGTCAAGAGCAAGGGTGAGCGTTTCGTCGCGGATGCCCTGTGGAAGGGCTTTCGCTGCCGTTGTCCGCAATGCGGCGAAGGCAAGCTGTTCCGCGCCTTTCTCAAGCCTGTTGCAGCATGCGAGCGCTGCAACGAGAGCATGGAAGGGCAGCGCTCGGATGACCTGCCACCCTACGTCACCATCATGATCGTCGGACACGCGGCTGTACCGATCATTCTGGGCGTCGAGATGTCCGCCAATCCCTGGCCTTTGTGGGTCTATTTCGCGGTTTTCTTGCCGCTGACCCTGCTGGCGACTGTCGCCCTGATGCAGCCGGTGAAGGGCGCGATCATTGGTCTGCAATGGGCGCTGCGCCTGCATGGTTTCGATGCCAGGGGTGACTTCCACGCGCAGCCCCTGCCCGCTTCCGCCCGTCCGGGTCTCAAATGAGCCTGGCACCCGCCGAAGCGATGAGGGCACGCATCGAAGCGGAGCCGCGTCCTCGGACTGCGCCAACACTGCGTCCGGTCGATGCCGCGACGCTTATCCTGCTCGATCTGAAGGCCAGGAAGCCCAAGGTGCTGATGGGCAAGCGCAGCATGAAGCTGAAGTTCATGCCGGGCAAATTCGTGTTTCCCGGCGGCCGCGTCGATGCGGTGGACAAGCTGATGCTGGCATCCGGTGCGCTGTCGCCCCGCGCGGAGATGCGGCTGATGACAGCAGCCACGCGCATGACGCCGTTGCGCTGCCGGGCGCTTGTGATGGCAGCCATCCGCGAGACCTTCGAGGAAACCGGCCTGATGATCGGCCACTCGGATTTCGGTGCGCCGGACAAGGCCCCAGGCGGGGTGTGGCAGGAATTCGCGGATCAGGGCCTATTTCCGACGCCCGATGCCCTCACCTTCATCGCCCGCGCCATCACGCCGCCGGGTCGCCCTCGGCGGTTCGACACGCGGTTCTTCGCGGCCCCGCTGACAGCGGTCGGCGGCAAGGTGGAGCGCGTGATCGGCGAGGATGCGGAATTGACCGAACTCGTCTGGACCGACATCGATGACGCCGTGCAGCTTGACCTTCCCTCCATCACCCAGGTCGTTCTGCTGGAACTGAAGGAGCGCCTCGCCATCGGCCTCGACCGTGATGCGCCCGTGCCGTTCTATTTCGAGCGTCGCCGCCGGTTCCTGCGGGAAACAGTTTGACCGAGCCTGTCCAGACATCGCCAAGACCGCAAAAGGCAATCATTGCGGCGGCCATCCTGCTGATCACGCTCGTCGGCGTCTCACTCAGCCTGTTCATTCCGCTCCTGTCCATCCTGATGGAGCGCATGCAGGTGTCGAGCACCATGTCGGGGGTGAACACGGCTGTGGCGGGCCTCGGCACGCTGTGCGTCGCGCCTTTCGTGCCCACGCTGGCCGCCCGCATCGGCCTGCGCCCCATTCTCTATGGAGCGATCCTTGGCGCGGCGGCGACCGTGATGGCGTTCCACCTCTCACCGTTCTGGCTGTGGTATCCCCTGCGCTTCGTGTTCGGGGCCTGCATCGGCACGCTGTTCGTGCTGTCCGAGTACTGGATCAACGCGGCGGCTCCGCCAGAGAAGCGCGGCACGGTGATGGGCATCTATGCCACCATGCTCGCCATCGGCTTCGTGCTCGGCCCTGTCGCGCTGAGCATCACCGGGACCACCGGTGCCGCGCCGTTCGTTGCTGGGCTCGCGATCTACCTACTGGCGCTGGTGCCGCTCTACCTCACGGGCGATGGCTTGCCGCGCATCACGGAGGAAAAACAGGCGGGCGTTGTGCGCTACATGACCGCCGTGCCGGTCGCGACCTTTGCCGGGCTTGTCTTTGGAGCCATCGAAACAGGCGCTTTCGCCCTGTTCCCGGTCTATGGCCTGCGCAATGACAAGCCGGAAATTTCCGCCGCCCTGCTGATCAGCGTTGTCGTCGCGGGCAACATTG
>JANNFV010000417.1:0-3328 GCA_031380285.1 Hyphomicrobiales bacterium
GAGGTTGCCCTCGCCCTTCACCTTTCCCCCTGACACCACGACTACCGACTTGAATCATTCCGGCAGGCGCAGAAGGAACGACTGGGGAGCCCCCTGTCGCCCTGTTTTCCTGACACAGCCCGGCAGACCCGGCAACCGCCGTGGCGGCCTCCTGCCGCTTCAGGGGGGTGTTTTCAGGGGCCTGTTGCCAAAACGCCACGCTTTGGCCGCGCATTTGAACCTTCGCGGTAATCACTCGTTAAGAAACGCGGCGGGAAATGGCTGCTTTCCTCTCGCAAGACGCTGAAATCACGTGGTAATCCGGATTTTTGATGGATTCTGGCAAGGATTTGGCGAGGATAGTCGAATTGTGGCTGGATTCCAGCGCGGATGGCGACAGGCCGGGCACAGCCGGATGCTGGCGCGGCGGATTTGCAACGGTTGTCGCGCTCCAGTCTTCCCAGAGTCAGCCGCGATTCGCCCACACGGCTGAGTCGCAGTCTCCTCATGCCACCAAAGGCTCTCCCTCCAGCAACCATGTCAGGGCGATGGCGCGGGCCACCTGCGGCGCGGCGGTGCTGGTGCCGACAAGGCGGAAACTGGAGCCGCTGCGCAAGCCGGAGGCCCGCCTGCCCGGCAAATCCCAGGAATCGTCCGTGATGGCGCTGCAATGCACGCTGGCCTCGCCGGGGCGGCCTGTGCCCACCGAACTGTAAGGCGCGCGAACGCCGGTTGTGCCGACATACCCCCCCACCACGATGGCCCTGTCATGCGTGGCAAGGCCGTTGAGCGTGCCCATGCGGCGCAGGAATGCACCCGGCGTGTCCGCGACCGGCAAGCCGCCATCGGCGCGTGAGGGCCTGTCCCGCCAGTCCAAGAAGACGCTCTGGCGCGCGCCGGTGCGATGTCCCAGCGGATCGGTGTCACGCTGGATTCGGCATTCTACTCGCAGATTGGCGGTTTTGCCGCCCTGGCGCGTCAGTTTCACCTGCCAAAGGCCCGCTGCCGCCTGCGGAGCTTCCGGCCCGCGCGTTTCGGTCGGCCCCACCACGATGAGAGTGCGCCAGGTCAGGCCCCGGAAATGGTCGAGGCTGATCTGGCCGATCTGCTCGCCATGCCGGTTCAGCAGGGGTTGCGGCACGCCGTTTGGCACGACGTGAGCGCCAGCCAGCGCATCGCACCCGTCGGGATCGGTCACGTTGACGACCAGCGCACCGGAACCGGGCCGGGGCAGCGCCGGATCATCCGGCTTCAGCCACAGCTCCAGATAATTCGCGGTGCGGTCATTGGCCTGGATCTGCCAGCCCAGGTCAAAACGGCCCTTGTCGGCACACATCGCATTGTCGACGCAGCCATTCAGGCCCGCATGGAAGCTGTTGCCTGCAGGCAGGGTCAGCCCCGTCGGTGCCTTCGCCTGCCGTTCTGCCACCAGATCACGGATGGCCCCTTCCAGCCGATCGGTCCCATCATGCGGGCCGCCGGTGAAACCGTAGCTGAGATTGATGACCAGCGGCAGACCCTGGCCCTGCGGCAGGCCATAGGCTTCTGACAGCCGGTCCGCCCGGTCGAAGATGTAGTGGAACGCCGCGAGGATCAGCGCGTCCTTGCCGAAGCCGGTGGTGTCGGTGATCAGCGCGGTCGGCAATTGCACGGCGATGATGCGCAGGTTGTCGAGCACGGGGCTGTCACCGGGTCGTGTGCCCGCCGCCATGTCCATGATATGGGCACCATGGGTTGCACTGTGCTGCCAGATGTTGCCCTGCATGGCAGTGTCAGCAGCCTCGTTGTCCTGCAGGTGGCGATACAGCGCGTCCTCGTCCTGACCCATGCCGGGATCATTGATCAGGCCATCGAGGCAAGGCCGGTCATATTCCCGGCCAAACAGCACGGACCCGTTGGGACGGGCCTTTCCGGATTGCTGCCAGAAATACTCGACGCGGGTTTTGCCCCGCTGGTCCCGCAGGCCGCGATGAAACACCGACATGCCATCATCGATGACAGCGACGAGGATCGGCTTGCTCACACCTTCGGCCCGGTGCGGGCGAGGCACGGGTGCTGCGTCTCCGGCAAAGGCCGCATCCACCGCTGCGGACGGCATTGCCATGTTCAGCCGCAGGCCGGGTCGGGAGGCGACATCGCCCGTGGCTCCCTTCGCGGTGCCTGTTACAGCAGCGGGCATCGTCAACAGTGTCTGGCACGCCGCGACGGAGGGCGTGCGCAGCAGCATCGGCAGGAAACGGCGGGTATCGGGCTGCCCCTGCGCCCCTTTCCACAGCGTGGGTGCCAGCATGGCGGCGGCAGGCGCGAGCAGCGATTGCGTATCATCGAGGTCCAGCCCCTCTGCCAGCGCCGCCATGTATTGCGGCCCGACGGGGGTGGTGGTGATGGGCAGATAGCGCCGCCCATAGCCGTGGATCCAGTGCTCATAAGGTCCGGTGAGGAAAGCCATGGCGGTCAGCCCAGCTTGTATTCGGCAAGGGTCTTGTCCCAGAGCCAGCCGAAGATGTCGCTGGCAGCGGCATTCAGCGGGGTTCCCGTGGCCACCAGGCCATTCTCCGCTGGTCGAAGCTTCAGTTCCGTCAGGTTGAAGTCGCTGTCGATGGCGGTGTAGCTGCTCGCAGGCGAAGGCGTTGCCGCGATGCCGCATTTCGCCAGGATGATCTGCCCGATGGCGATGCCCATGGCGGCACCCGCCCAGCTGTCGATCGGGAAATGCACGCCCGCAACGGTGCGGTTGACCGCGATCCGCTCGGCCATCTTTTCCAGCAGGATGATCCGCTTGGCGCTGTCGGCATAATGCTTGGCGGCGGCGCGGGTCCGCAGCAATCCCGTCAGCACCGTCGCCACCGAGAACGCCTCGCAGGCATGGGCGCTGGGAAATGTCCCGTGTCCCGGCGTGGACAGCATGGGCATCACCAGCGTGTCGATCCGATCCGGCCTGCGGCAGGCCAGATGGTGCTTGGCGACCATCGCGGTGTGGGCCGCCAGAACCTGCGTTGCGCTGATCAGCTCCAGCGTCGCCGGATTGCGGGCGCTGTTGAGGCCGAGGAGCTGCGCGAAATAGTCCACCGGGAAGCCGAGCTGCGTCATGATTTCGGCGGCGCGGTCGGATCGTTGTTCGGCATAGGCCCTGACCCTGCGGGCCTGGCAGCGAAACAGGCCCATGCCGGGTCGCTCCAGCCGCAGGAAGGGCTGGCCGCCATAGTGCAGCGTCACCGAGCCGCCATCCTTGGCCGCCTTGGTTGCCGTCCAGTCCAGTTTCGACAGATAGTCACTGAGATAGAGCGAGCCGCGCACCCATCCGGCCCACCCGTTCATGGCGTCCCGGCTGGAGAAGGGAAGCGGCGCG
>JANNFV010000442.1:0-2965 GCA_031380285.1 Hyphomicrobiales bacterium
GTTGTGATATTTTACAAGCGTGATTATGGTTCTGTGAAAAGGCTTGGACAGGTGCCCATGAAGATCGTGTTTCACGGCGGCAACGCTGCCAATTTCCGCAACGGATTCGAGGCGATCCTGGCTACAGCCTTGGGCTGCAGTCCTGGCGCCGTCCACACCATCATCGACGTCTCCGAGGCGCTGGACCAGCCGGGCGAGCGGGCGCATTTCGAGACTGCCGACGTCATCATCGGCATTCGCCTGGGCGCTGCCGAGCCACGGCCTGCCAGGCTGCGGCTCTACCAGGCTCCTGCGGCGGGCACGGATGCCATCGATGCTGCATTGCTGCCCGAGGGGGCGGTGCTGTGCAATTGCCATGGGCATGAAAACGCCATCGCGGAATATGTCATGGCAGCGCTTCTGCAGCGGCATGTGCCCCTGGCTGATGCAGATGCGCGGTTGCGGCAGGGCGAGTGGGCGTGGTGGGCAGGCAGGCCGGGCGCCTTGCGGACGGAGCTTGGCCAGCAGACCATCGGCCTGCTGGGGTATGGTCATATTGGCAAGGCAATCGGTGCGCGCGCCAAGGCTTTCGGGATGCGTGTCAGCGTGGCGAACCGCACGCCAGTGCCGGTGTCCGCCATGGTCGATGAAAGCCACGGGCTGGACGCGCTTGGACGTTTCATGGGATCGGCCGATGCCATCGTGGTGTCGCTGCCCCTGACCGCAGACACCAAGGGCATCGTGAACGCCGCTGGGCTTGCCGCGATGCGGCCCAGTGGCGTGATCATCAATGTCGGGCGCGGTCCCGTGATCGACGAGGCGGCCCTGTTCGAGGCGCTCCGTGACAGGCGCATCGGTGGCGCAATCATCGACACCTGGTACACCTATCCCACGGTCGGCAAGCCGGATACGCCGCCGGGAAACCTGCCCTTCGAGACCTTGGGCAATCTCGTCATGACGCCGCATATGAGCGGCTGGACGGAAGGCACGGTGCGCCGCCGCCAGGAGTCCATCGCAGAGAACATCCGCCGCCTCGGCCAGAACCTGCCGCTGGCCAATGTCGTGGGTTGATTTGGGAAGGAAGGCGGAGTGCCCATGATGGTCCCGACAGAAGCAATTTCGGATGTGGCATTTGCCCCATTTGGCCGCGTGATCCGCCACGCAGACGGTGCAGTCATCGCCGATGCCAGTTCGGCTTTCGCCCATGATCCTGCCGCGCATCTGCCGGTTCTCGAATGGGTGCATCTGACGGAGAAAGTCACGTTGCCGCTCGCTGTCACACGGCTTGAGCATCACCCCTTCTCGGCCCAGACCTTCCTGCCGCATGCCGACAGTCCCTTTCTCGTTGTTGTCTGCCCGTCGTTGGCCGATGGTTCGCCCGATGTCACGAAAGCACGGGCCTTCACGGTGTCGGCGAGGGCGGGCGTCACCTTCCATGCCGGTGTCTGGCACCGCAGCCTGGCACCTCTCGTGGCACCGTCAGCCTTTGTCATGGCGATGCGGCGTACGGGCCGCGATGACGACACCGTGTTTCATGATCTGGCGAACGGCTTTGCCATTGAAGATCCGCGGACAAACTGATGGATAGGACGTTGTGCTGCCCGATGATCATGGGCTAGCATCGCCTCATGGCGACCGTGACGCTCTCCAATCTGACGAAAAGCTGGGCGGGCACCCTGGCGGTCAACAATGTCAGCCTGGTTGTGCCGGATGGACAGCTCGTGGCCCTTCTGGGACCATCGGGGTGCGGCAAGTCGACGACGCTGCGCCTGATAGCGGGGCTTGAGGAGCCGACCGCTGGCACCGTCACCATCGCGGGGCGCGACGTCACCCGGTTGCCGCCCTCGGACCGGCAGATTTCCATGGTGTTCCAGTCCTATGCGCTGTTTCCACATCTGACCGTTGGCGAGAACATCATCTTTGGCCTCAAGGTGCGCCGGGTGCCGCGTGGCGAGCGGGACGAACGGCTGAAGAAGGTGGCAGGGATCGTCGAGCTGCTGCCGTATCTCGACCGCAAGCCCGGCCAGCTTTCGGGCGGCCAGCGCCAGCGTGTGGCCCTGGCACGCGCCATCATCGCCGAGCAACCAGTCTGCCTGATGGACGAACCCCTGTCGAACCTCGATGCCCAGCTTCGCCACGAGATGCGCGTGGAAATCCGCGCCCTGCAACAGCGGCTCGGCATGACCATGGTCTATGTCACCCATGACCAGACCGAGGCGATGACCATGGCGGATATCGTGGTGCTGATGAAGAATGGCCGGATCGAGCAGGCAGGCACACCCGCCGCGCTTTACATGCGGCCTGAAACGTCGTTCGTTGCAGCTTCATCGGCGCGCCCGCCATGAACCTGGTGCGGGACAAGGACATTCTGCTCGGCATCCGACCGGAACATGTCAGCCTTGGCGAAGGCCCTGCGGGAGCTGTGCGCCGCCATGGCACTGTCACATCGGTCGAGTACATGGGTGCGGATACGATTGTTTCGTTGGCCTCGGACGACAGCCGGATCGCCATACGATTGCCGGGCGCATCCACGATTCATGTGGGAGACCAGCTGACGGCGCATTGGGCTTCCAGTGCCCAGAGCCGCTTCGATGCTGCAGGCATGCGGATCAACTAGACATGCGGATCAACTAGCAACTCAAAGGGGGAGACACCTATCATGACCAAGCTCACACGCAGGACATTCTCGGCACTCGCATTGTCCGTGCCCTTCGTCTCGACCGGGGCGATCGCCCAGGAAGCGGAAGTGCGCATGTATTTCCCGGTCGCTGTGGGCGGCCCGGTGACGAAGATCATCGATGACTATGCCGCCGCGTTCGAGAAGGTGAACCCGGGCATCAAGATCAAGCCGGTGTACTCAGGCGACTATATCCAGACCATCACCAAGGTGCTGACCGCCATCAAGGGCGGCGATGTGCCGGAAACCGCCATCCTGCTGGCAGCAGACCTGTTCACCCTGTTCGACGAGGATGTGATCGCGCCCATC
>JANNFV010000480.1:0-3115 GCA_031380285.1 Hyphomicrobiales bacterium
ACAGCGACAGGTTGAGCGCGGGCAAGAACAGGTGCATCAGACCATTTGCCGTAAGGAAACTCCACTGGATGCCAAACAGCGCCGCCGTGTCGCCCCGGTTGCCAGCCGGAAGCCATCCCAGCGTAACCGCGAAGGTGAAGATCAGCACCAGCCCGATCCAGAAGGTCGGCACCGAGAAGCCGAGGATCGACACTGCCATGATCAGCTTCGAGGCGAGGCTGTCGGGCCGGTAGCCCGCATACATGCCCAGCGGCACGCCCAGCAGCGTGGCCCCCAGGACAGCCGCGAGCGTGAGCTCGATGGTGGCCGGCAAGCGCGAGAAGATCAGTTGCAGCACCGGCATGTTGTAGACGAAGGAGCGGCCGAAATCGCCCGCCAGCAGTCGCCCGAGAAAATCGGCATATTGCTTGATCAGGGGTTGGTCGAGACCATAGGCGCGGATGGTCTGCTCGCGGATGAGCTGTGTCGCGTCCGGCGAAATCAGGACGTCGATGGGATTGCCGACGGCATACACCCCCATGAAGACCAGCGCGGAAATCACCAGCATCACGATGCAGGCCTGCAACACGCGCTGGATGATGAAGCCTAGCATCGGCGCAGACGTGCCGGGTTGGCCAGGGTTCCGGCTTTCATGCCCAGCCCTCGGCGATGAGGGCGCGGGTCTCGGCGACGGCGGTTTGCCAGATCGCCAGCATCTCCGCATCCGGTCGCTGGTAGAGGCCGCCGTAATTGCCATCGCCCAGCATCGCTTTCTTCGCGCCAGGGTCCAGCTGCTGGAAGCGGCCGAGATCGAGCATTGGTTTCTGCGCGGTGGGCATGGGTGTGTCGGTCAGCCGCGTCCAGGGGAAGTTTTCCATCCACGATGCATGGCTCGCCACCGGGTCGATGGCCTGCACATGGGCCATGGTGCGCGGTGCGCTCCACCAGTTGTGCCATTTCACCTGGATGCCCCTGTTGCGGTCGAGCCATTCCAGCACCGCACCATGGGCCGGTGTGTTGCCGCCATGACCGTTGACGATGGTGATGCGGCGAAAGCCGGAGCGCACCATCCCATCCAGCACATCGCAGATGAGCGCGCACAGCGTGGACAACTTCAGCGTCACTGTGCCGGGATAATCGACGAAGCTGGGCGTCAGGCCATAGTTGATGACCGGAAAGACGGGAATGGAGAGCCCCTCCACCGCGTCCAGAGCCACCCGTTCCGCCAGGATCGCATCGACGCAGAGGCTGAGATGGGCATGCTGCTCGGTCGATCCGATGGGGAGGACGGCGCGGTGATCCTGCTGCGCGTGGGCCTCCACCTGCATCCAGTTCATCCCGGCGATGCGCATGGTGTCAGCCCTCCCGCTCACGGCGTATGGCCAAGGGGGCCGGTTCCGCTTCCGTCTCGAACATCGCCAGCACGACCTTGGCCATCAGGGCCGACAGCGTCTCGCGTTCGATCAGGCTGAGCGGCGTCAGCATTTCCTGCTCCAGCGCCACGAAACGGGGAAGCGCTTCGTCATAGACCGCCCGCCCCAGCTGCGACAGCGACAGAAACTGCTGGCGGCGATCTCCTGCGTCGGTTCGCCGGATCACGTAGCCAAGTTTGACCAGCCGGTTGACCGCACGGCTCAAGGTGTTCTTCGGAAAGGCCGTGGAGGCTGCAATCTCGCTGGCGGTGATGCCGTCCTGCAGTGCCAGCGAATAGATCACCACGAACTCGATCCGGGCCAGGCCAAAGCGCTTCTCCACCCAGCCATAGAGCGGCTGGTTGTAACGCAGCGCCAGATAATTGAAGCGCGCGGCGAAGCCGCAGGGATTCCGCCACAACCGGGCGTGGGTGAAGGCATCGAGCCGCTGGCGTGACAACAGGTCCGCTCCCAGGCTCGACGGAAGCACCTGGGATGGGGCGGCGAGCTGTTGGACATCCTGCTGGAATTGTACCATTGGGAACCTTCTCGGACTTCAGCATCAGTATATCGGCAAAAATTAGTTCCACAAGGAATTGACTGGTGGGCCAGTTGGGCCTTCAATGAGGGGTCTGGCCTTGGCTGCGTTGGCGGCGGGTCTCAGTTTTTCGGGAGGTTCACATGCGCCTGTTCACCCGTTTCCCCATTCGCACTTCAGCTCTGGCCCTTGCGGCGGCTGCCGCGATGGCTGGTTCGCCCGCCTTTGCCCAGACGCTGACCATCGGCGTGAGGGGCGGACCGGATTCGATCGATCCGCATTTCACCGCCAGCGGCACCCATGCCGAGGCGCTGAAGCACGTGTTCGATACGCTCACCTGGTCCGGTGACGGGCTGGAGGTCGAGCCACGGCTGGCCGAAAGCTGGAAGCTGATCAACGACACGACATGGGAGTTCAGGCTGCGCAAGGGCGTGAAGTTCCATGACGGCTCGGACTTTACCGCCGAGGACGTGAAATTCTCCATCGAGCGCATTCCCACCGTGTCCGGTCCCAATCCGACGACGATCTATGTGCGCCGGGTCAAGGAGACCAAGGTCATCGACTCCCACACCGTGCACATCGTCACCGATGGTCCGGCCCCTATCCTGCCCTATGACTTCATCCGCCTGTTCATCGTTTCGTCAAAGGCCGCCGCCGGCCTGACCAAGGAGACCGCGAACGAGGCTTTCAATTCCGGCAAGGCCGCGGTCGGCACCGGTCCATACAAGTTTGTGTCCTGGCAGCCCAAGGGCGATCTGGTCGTCGACCGCTTCGATGGCTTCTGGGGTCCGAAGGAACCCTGGGCCCGCCATGTGCGCAAGGAAATCGCCAACGACGCGGCCCGCGTGGCGCAGCTCAAGGCGGGACAGCTGGACCTGATCACCCGAGTCCCGGCGACGGATGTCGCCGCGCTGAAGACCGACAACCGCCTCTTTGTGCAGACCATCGACACGGTCTATGTCTTCAACGTCGAGATGGACATGCGCGAGAAGGCGCTCAACACCACAGCCAAGGATGGTTCGGTGCTGGCCAACAACCCGTTCCGCGAGTTGAAGGTGCGCCAGGCCATCGATCTGGCCATCGACCGCAAGGCCCTGGCCGAGGTTGCCATGGAAGGGCTAGGCGTGCCGGTGAACCAGATGGTGACCCCGTCGATCTTCGGGTTCAACAAGGCGCTGCCCGCACG
>JANNFV010000489.1:0-4143 GCA_031380285.1 Hyphomicrobiales bacterium
ACAGGGCTTCATCGAATTGAGCGCCTGTGCGCGCCAGCATCCGCGTGCGCACTGTGTCGAGCACGCCTTGCAGAATGAAGGCCGCCAGCAGGATGAGAGAAATGCCGATCAGCGTGGGAATGCTGCGGCTGGTCAGAACCCGGTCATAGACCTGCAGCATGTAGAGAGAGCCTGCCAGCATCAGGACATTGATGCAGCCCGAGAAGACTCCGATGCCCATGAATGATCCACGCAGCTTGCGCAGCTGTTCGGATGCCAAACGCTTGTGCTGGCCCGGTCTGGTCATGGAGCGCCCCGATGGAGCCCGCAGGCTCCCAAAACAATAGAATGGTTAAAACCGCCGAATGCGCATGATGCGTCTTCGGCCAAAGCTTTGCATTCGCGTTATCAACAATTGGTTAACGCCATTGGCCAATTCTGGACGCATTCGGGCTCAGACGAGCTGGCCCTGACGGATGCCCAGCACCTGCGAGCCGCTTGGCATGGTCTCGAAGAGTGACCCGTCTGTTCCCGTCATCCAGACCTGTCCGCCGAGGCCTGCCAGCCGCTGGTAAAGTGCCTCCCGACGATGGGCATCGAGATGGGCCGCCACTTCGTCCAGCAACACCAGCGGCGCCATGCCCGACATCTGCTGCACCAACCGGGCATGGGCCAGGATCAGCCCGATGAGCAGGGCCTTCTGCTCCCCGGTCGAGGATCGGTCGGCAGGCATGTCCTTCGGGCCATGGCGGACCGCAAGATCGGATGTATTCGGCCCCACAAGCGTGCGTCCTGCCGCCTGGTCGCGCGCGCGGTTGTCCCGCAGCGTCCGGCGATAGCGTTCCTCGACATCGAGCGCCGTGGCTTGCCCCAGCGCAGTTTCCAGTTCCCCCTCCAGCGACAGGATCGCGAAAGGAAAGGGAGAAGCGGGATCATGATCGGCATCGATGACAACGCGCAGCCGATCCACGGTTTCGCGCCGGGCTGCGGCCACTGCGACCGCTGTTTCCGCCACTTCGCGCTCGATGGCATCCAGCCACTGGCTGTCGGGACGCGGTTCCTCCAGCAGTCGGTTGCGCCCCCTCAGGGCTTTTTCCAGGGCATTGACCCGTGCGCCATGGCTGCTGTCCACCGCCAGCACGAGCCGATCCAGAAAGCGGCGGCGATCTCCCGCAGGTCCGCGAAACAGGCCGTCATTGTCAGGCGTGAGCCAGATGACACGGCAGTGGTCGGCGAAGGCGGTGGCAGAACCAACCGGTTCGCGGTTGATGCGGCAGCGACGCCCGCCCTCGACGCCCGGTTCGAACCCGGCCCCGAGTTGGGCGAGGCCAAGGCCTCCCTCGATTGCCAGCGAAATGGCGAAACCGTGTGGTGCGCCTTGACGAATGACATCGTTGAGGTCGGCCCGGCGCAGGCCACGCCCCGGCATGAACAGCGAGAGCGCTTCCAGGATGTTGGTCTTGCCTGCCCCGTTCTCGCCGATGATCGCCACCATCGGGGCATCGAGGGCAAGTTCGAAGGCCGGATAGTTGCGGAAATCAGAGAGGATGAGACGCCGGACGGCGGCCACGAGGCTGGCCGGTCACACCCGCATCGGCATCAGCACATAGAGCGTGGATGAGCCTTCGCGGTCGAGAATCAGCGTCGGGGATGACGGATCTGCCATCTTGAACAGGGCCGTGTCGCCCTCCAGCTGGTTGGCGATGTCGAGCAGGTAACGGGCGTTGAACCCGACATCGATGGGGCCGGAATCATAGTCCACCTCGATTTCCTCGACGGCGTTGCCGGCATCGGGATTGTTGACCGACAGCGTCAGCTTGCCATCGGCCAGCGAGAGCTTCACGGCCCGTCCGCGTTCAGAGGAGATCGTCGACACGCGGTCAACCGAGCGCGTGAAATCGGCCCGTTCCACCACCAGCCGCTTGTCGTTGGCGACCGGGATGACCCGGGTGTAGTCCGGGAAGGTGCCATCGATGAGCTTCGAGGTCAGCACCACATTGCCAATCACGAAGCGGATCTTGGCGGTCGAAAGCTCCACCGAGACTTCGCCATCGTGCTCGGCGACCAGCTTGAGCGCTTCAGCCACCGTCTTGCGCGGCACGATGACGCCGGGCATCCCGGCAGCGCCCGCAGGAGCGGGCAATTCGGAGCGCGCGAGGCGATGACCATCGGTCGCGACGGCCCGCAGCATCACACCCGCATCCGTATCCACCGTGTGCATGTAGATGCCGTTCAGGTAATACCGCGTTTCCTCGGTCGAGATCGCGAATTGCGTCTTCTCGATCAGGCGCTGCATCTCCTTTGCGGCTACATTGAAGCGATGCGACAGGTCGCCCGCCGCCATGTCCGGGAAATCCTGCTCCGGCAGGGCTTGCAGCGTGAAGCGCGACCGCCCCGAGCGCAGCACGATCTGCCCCGCATCGATGGCCGTCTCGATCGCGACCTGCGCACCATCCGGCAGCTTGCGCACGATATCATAGAGCGTATGGGCTGGAACCGTGATGGCTCCGTCCATGGCGCTCTCGGCCGACAGGGTCTCGACGACCTCGATATCGAGATCGGTGGCCTTCAGTTGCAGACTGCCGCCTGCCGCCTTCAAAAGCACATTGGACAGGATCGGAATGGTGTTCCGGCGTTCGACGATGCGATGGACATGGGCCAGCGACTTCAGCAGCGCGGATTGTTCGACAGTGACCTTCATGGGACGTTCTGGCCTCGAAACTCAGGGGATGGGCCGCAGATGGGCGCGGCTTCTCCCGACTTATGGCCGCAGACGTTGCCGCGCCCAGCGGCAAAACTCAAGCGGAACGATGGTCCCGCACCATGCATGCGTGGCTGCGGGGTGTGTCATCCACAGTTTGCAGCAGGCGATACCCTCCCGATTGCCGTGATCGAGCGCGTTCTCATTCCTGCAGCATGCGCTTGAGCAGGTCGATCTCGCCGGCGAGCGCCGTGTCAAGGCCGCTCAGGCTTTCGATCTTGCGCACGGCATGCAGCACGGTCGTGTGATCCCGCCCGCCGAAACGGCGGCCAATCTCCGGCAGCGACCGCAGGGTGAGTGCCTTGGACAGGAACATGGCGATCTGCCGGGGGCGCACAACCGTGGCGGTGCGCCGCGACGACAGGATATCCGACTTGCTGATGTTGTAATGGCTCGCCACCAGGCGCTGGATATCCTCGATCTTCACCTTTCGGGGTTCGCGGGTGCGGATCAGATCCTTGATCGCGGTTTCCGCTGTCGGCAGGTCCAGCGGTGCGCCTGACAGCGTGGCATGGGCCAGCATGCGATTGACGGCACCTTCCAGATCGCGGCCATTGGCCGTCAGCTGGCGTGCCAGCCAGATCACGACTTCGGGGCGCACATCAAAGGTGGGCAGGTGCGTGCGGGCTGCGGCGATGCGCGTCTCGAGGATTTTCACCCGCAATGCTTCATCCAAAGACCCCATTTCGACCACGAGGCCCGCCTGGAGCCGGGACCGCATGCGATCCTCGACCGCTTCCAGATCGCAGGGCGGACGATCCGCCGCGATGATCACCTGACGGCCCGCATCGATCAGGGCATTCATGGTGTGGCAGAATTCCTGCTGGATCGACTTGCCTGTCAGGAATTGCACGTCGTCGATGACCAGCACGTCGATGGCCCGCAGCCGCTCCTTGAAGGCAATCGCCGTCTGCGATTTCAGCGCGGCCACGAAGCCGTACATGAAGCGTTCTGCCGTGAGATAGACAATGCGGCGACCGGAATCCTCCATGGATTGCGCGAGGGCCTGGCACAGGTGGGTCTTGCCCAGGCCAACGGCGGAATGGATGTAGAGCGGGTTATAGATCGGCTTGTCGCCAGCTCGAGCACGCGCCACCTGCTGGGCGGCGGCATGGGCAAAGGCATTGGATTGCCCTACAAGGAATGTCTGGAACGATAGGCGACGATCCAGGGGCGAGCCGACAAAGCCTCCGGCATCCGCCTGAGGCGCAGGGGAGTGCCCGGCAGAAGGCTTCTCGCTGGCTTGCGCTTCCAAGCGCCGTGGCTCGACCGGCTGGGGCCGGGCGACCGAACGAGCGGCCAGGGTGCGCTGCCCGGTGACGCGGACCACGAGTTCGACATCCTCGACGCCGCAATTCTGCTCGATGAACAGACGACGGATGCGATCACGGTAATGGCTGTTG
>JANNFV010000493.1:0-1548 GCA_031380285.1 Hyphomicrobiales bacterium
CCGGAATCGTCGGCTCCTTCAGGAAGAACTTCAGCAGATCGGCGAAGCTTTGCAGCAAGCCCCACGGCCCGACGACGTTCGGGCCGCGCCGCAACTGCACCGCCGCCCAGATCTTGCGGTCGGCATAGAGGATGTAGGCCACGAACACGAGCAGAGCGACGATCAGGATCACGCTTTTCAGCAGGATCGTGCCGACGAGGAGGAGGATGTCGATCAGGGTCATCGCTTCACTCCGCAGCCATGGCCAGCGTACCCTTCGCGAGCGCCGAACATTCCGCCATCACGGCTGAGGCCCGGGCAATCGGATTGGTCAGGTAGAAATCGCTGATTGTCTCGGCAATCGGTGCCTTGCCGATCTTCGTCGAGCCTTTCGCGAGTTTCGCAATCGCCGCTGGATCAGC
The DNA here is from genome assembly GCA_031380285.1 of Hyphomicrobiales bacterium. GTDB lineage: Bacteria > Pseudomonadota > Alphaproteobacteria > Rhizobiales > Beijerinckiaceae > JADCCX01. The sequence goes on from JANNFV010000493.1 coordinate 402, forward strand.
CGTCTGAACACTGTCAATGGCCGCGAGATGCGGATGCGCGGCGTAGATCGCCTTGCGCAGCTGTCCAAGCGTATCGAAAGGCAAGGTCTTGCCCAGTGCCTCGGAGAGAGCACGCACGATCGCCCAGTCTTCCTTGGCGTCACCGGGCGCAAACACAGCGCGGTTGGTGAGTTGCGGACGCCCTTCGGTGTTGACGTAGGTCGCGGATTTTTCGGTGTAGGCGCTGCCGGGCAGGATGACATCGGCGCGCATCGCCCCACGATCCCCATGGGTGCCCTGATAGATCACGAAAGCGCCTGCAGGCACGTCGACTTCATCAGCACCAAGGTTGAACAGCACGTCCACGCCGCCCTTCAGCATGGAGACGGCATCCAGACCGCCCTCACCAGTTCCACTTAAGGAATTTGGTACAAAGCCGATATCCAGCGCACCCACCATGCTGGCCTGTGTGTGCAACACGTTGAAGCCATTCCAGCCGTCCTTGATGACGCCCAGCGCGAGAGCGGCGCGTGCAGCGGTCGCCATGAGGGCCGCGCCATCGGGGCGGTTGAAGACGCCTTCGCCAATGATCAGCATCGGCTTGTCCTTGTTGGCGGGCGGACGGCCTGCGAACTTCACCAAGGCTTCAGGATCAGCCGTCAGATAATTGTAATCATAGGTCAAATCGACTTTTGATCCCAGCACACCAGCCAGCAGACCGCCGCGCAAGGACCGCTTGCGGATCCGCGCATTCAGAACAGGCGCTTCGCGGCGTGGGTTGGAGCCGATGATCATGATCGCATCGGCGGCTTCGATGCCCTCGATCGTCGCATTGAAGAGATAGGACGCGCGGCCCTTGGAGGGATCAAGCCCGCCCCTCCCCTGCATGTCGGTGTTCTGCGAGCCCAGGCTGTTCAGCAATGTCTTGAGAGCGAAAAGCTCTTCCACGCCAGCCAGTGCACCGCCAATGGCACCGATGCGCTCCGGCTTCGTCTTGCCAAGCCTGGCAGCAATGGCCGCAAACGCCTCGTTCCAGCTGGCTGGGCGCAGCTTCCCGTTCTCACGGATATAGGGCCGGTCAAGGCGCTGCGTCTTCAAGCCGTCCACGATGTGGCGTTTGCGGCCATTGCTGCCAGGCTTGGCAAGACGAAGCCGGAGCGCATCGGTG
>JANNFV010000508.1:0-2759 GCA_031380285.1 Hyphomicrobiales bacterium
TTGCTCAGCCGGTGGCTTGGCGCCTTGCTGCTGGCCGCCGCGGCATGGCTCCTCCCGGCGCCCACGTCCCGAGCCGTCGCGGATGTGTCGTGTTGCCTGTCCCTCCCGCCCATTCCACAGAACAAGTGACAGCCCACCCCCTTCGCCACGCGCTGCGGGGGGCGGGTGATGCGTTTGGATTGCCTGCGATCACCATCTGCTTCAGCCTGATCGGCATCGGTGGCCTGGCGCGGGACGTCGGCTATCCCCTGCTGGCTGCCATGCTGTCCTCGGCGCTGATGTGGGCGGGACCAGCGCAGGTGCTGCTGTTCGGCTCCATCGCCTCGGGAACAGCCCTGCCCGTCGCGGCTGTGGCCGTGCTGTTCAGTTCGCTGCGGTTCATGCCGATGACGATTTCGCTGGTGCCGCTGCTCAATGAGCCGCGCAGGCCGCTGTGGCAATTGCTGCTGGCCGCGCATCTTGTCTCCATCACCAACTGGGTGGAGGGCATGCGGCGCTTGCCGGATGAACCCAAGCCGTTCCGCTATCCCTATTTCTGTGGCTTTGGCCTCGTGGTGCTCCTGAGCGGCACAATGGCGACTGGTGCAGGCTATTTCCTGGTGGGAGCACTTCCGACCATTCTGGCGGCGGCGCTGCTGTTCACCACGCCGATGTTCTTCAGCGTCAATCTGGCGGGCTCGGTGAAGCGCTGGCCGGATGCGCTGCCGATTGGTCTCGCCATTCTGCTGATGCCGGTCGCCACGATCCTTGTCGGCAAGGACTACGATCTGGTCGCGGCGGGCCTTGTCGGCGGCACCCTGGCTTATGGTATCGAGCGCTGGTTCCGGATGCGGAAGGTGCAGGCATGACCAGCCTCATCGCGACGCTCGAACAGGCGACCGGCGGCCTCTGGCCGTATCTGGTGGTGGTGATCTTCGGCTTCCTGCCGACCGAGGTCTGGCGCGTGCTTGGGGCGCTGGCCGGGAAGGGACTGAACGAAAATTCCGAGGTCTTTCACTGGGTGCGGATGGTGGCGACCGCGCTGGTGACGGCTGTCGTGGCGAAGCTGCTGCTGTCACCCCAGGGTGCGCTTGCCAGCATTCCGCTCTGGGGCCGGTTGGGCGCGGTGGCCTGCGGCCTCCTGGTGATGTTCGCGGCGGGGCGCGCAATTGCGCTGGGACTGGTGGCAGGGCTTCTTTCGTTGATAGCGGCAGGCTACTGGGCGGCACTGGGATGATGCGCTTCTGGCAGGATTTCTCACGGCAGGCCGCGATGCAGGGCGTGCTTGTCGCCATCGTTGGCTATGCCAGTTCCGTCGCCATCGTCGTGCAGGGCCTGAAGGCGATGGGTGCAAGCTCGGAGCAAATCGCGTCAGGCCTGTTCTTTCTCGGCCTCGGCAAGGGTTTGGTCGCCATCGGCCTCAGCCTTTGGACGCGCATGCCGATCTCCATCGCCTGGACCACGCCGGGCCTGGCGTTGCTGGCTGTGACGCCTGCGGTGCAAGGCGGCTTCAACGCGGCGGTAGGGGCCTTCATCGTGACCGCCGTCCTGATCATCCTGACCGCCTTGTGGTCGCCCTTGGCACGCCTGATCAACGCCATCCCCAAGGCCATCGCCAATGCCATGCTGGCGGGGATCATCTTCAAGCTTTGCCTCGCCCCCTTCATCGCGCTCAAGCAGAGCCCGCTGATTGCAGGCGCGGTGTTGCTGACCTGGGTGGTGATGCTGAAGGTGAACCGGCTCTATGCTGTTCCCGCCGCGGTCGCCGTCGCTGTGGGCGCGATTATCGCCACGGGACAGACGGGGGGCAATGCAGGCTTCATCCTGCCGTCGATCACCTTCATCCCACCGGTTTTCACGCTGGAGGCGATCATTTCCATCGCAATCCCGGTCTATATCGTCACCATGGCCTCGCAGAACATCACCGGGCTGGCCGTGCTTGGAACCTTTGATTTCAAGCCCAACCCGCGCGATGGCCTGCTGGCGACAGGGGCCGTGTCGCTGCTGACCGCGCCCCTGGGAGCGCCTGCAATCAATTTCGCGGCGATCACGGCGGCGCTTGCCGCCTCTCCGGAAGCGCACCCCGATCCCGCCCGTCGCTATGTCGCTGCGGTCGTCGGTGGCGTTGGCTATATCGTGTTGGCGCTGCTCGCTGGCACGGTGACTGCGCTGGTCGTCTATGCCTCGCCGCTGCTGATCGAGGCTGCGGCGGGATTGGCGCTGATCGGCTCTTTCGCATCCGCCACGGCCAATGCACTGGCGGTGGAGGAAGACAGGGTTCCCGCCATGGCGACCTTGCTGGTGACGGCGTCTGGCCTGGCGCTCTTCAACATCGGCCCGGCTTTCTGGGGATTGTTGATTGGCTGGGGACTTTACCTTTTCTTTCGCTGGAAGCCGCGATAGGTCAGCCGCATGAGCGACCTCAATCCGACTGACCTTCTCCCCAACGCCTACACCATCTGTGCCGGTCTCGTGCAGAAGCACGATGCCGACCGCCATGTGGCGACCCTTTTCGCGCCCGCCGAACGGCGGCCCTTTCTCAACGCCTTGCAGGCTTTTTCGCTGGAGATCGCCGGTGTGCGTGCCGCTGCCAAGGAGCCTATGCCGGGCGAAATCCGCCTGCAATGGTGGCGCGATGTCTTGAACGGTGAACGCGCGGAGGAGGCCAACGGCCATCCGGTCGCCATGGCGATCCAGGACACGATCCGGATCAACAAGCTGCCGCTGAAGCCGTTTCAAGACCTGATCGATGCGCGTGCCTTCGACCTCTATGATGATCC
>JANNFV010000569.1:0-4063 GCA_031380285.1 Hyphomicrobiales bacterium
CTGCGACAGGACGCGCAGGGCGGTAGCGATGGGTGTGCCGTAGCGCTCGGCCTGGATCAGGGCCGTACAGACCGACTTGACGCCGTCGAGGCCGGTGCGATTGCCGAGATTTTCGTAAGCCTGGCGACGGTCCGAGAGATAGGACAATTCCGCCGTGGCCAGCGTCAGCTCCTCGGCCAGGGGAATGGACTGAATGCCAATTTCAAGCGCGACCTTGCGAAACGCCTGCTCGGTCGACATGCCGGATTCCACGCAGATCAGCGTCAGGTCCAGCGCGTCGGGGAAGGCCCTGCGGACTGACGCCTGACGCTTCGATATCTGGTTGCCGATGAAGAATTCCGGCAGCTTGATACCGGCATAAACGGAGACCACGGAGACGAGGAGCTTCATGATGAAGCCGTCCTCCATGAAGCCGAAAGCGTAGATCACGCCACCGACAAAGGTGACCATGGGCATCACGAGGCGGAAAAAGATGAAGGTGTATTCCGCCTGCTGGCCACGATAGCCCGCCATCACCAGACGCGCCTTGGCGTCATCGGTGCTGAACCACGAGGCCAGATTGAAGTCTTCAACGAGCTGGCGAATATAGACCTTGCCCTCCTGACGGAGCGGTCCGCGCTTGCCGTTTTCACTCTGGTTGAGGCGCTCGCGCTCACGGGCCCGGATGCGGTCGCGCTCCAGGGCGACATCCTTCATCCGCTGGCCCAGCTCTTCCTTTTCCAGAAATGGCAGGGCGACAGTCACCACGGCTGCAGCCGCCGCAATGCCAGTCAGGACCATGGCCAGGAAGGAAGGGCTGACGAGGCTGGCGACAATGACTTCAAACATCGCTGCCCTCCCTCAGATATCGAAGTTGATCATGGATTTCATCATCACGATCCCGCACAGCATCCAGAAGGCGGAGCCAAGAAGCATCAGATGTCCGGCTTGCGTGAAGATCAGCGGATTGATGAAGCCAGGGCTCGCAAACTGCATGAGCACGGCAACGATGATGGGCAGCGAACCGATGATCCAGGCCGAGGCCTTGGCCTCCATGCTCATGGCCTGCACCTTGGCCTTCATTTTCCTGCGTTCGCGCAGCACCCGCGACAGGTTGCTCAATGCTTCGGAGAGATTGCCACCAGCCTTCTGTTGAATCTGGATCACGATCACGAAGAAGTTGGCTTCCTGGATCGGCATGCGCTTGAAAAGACGCGCACAGGCGTCGCCCACTGAGAGACCAACCGTCTGTGCTTCAACGATGGATCTGAATTCGGTCTTGAGAGGCTCGCGGGCCTCACTCGAAATGATCCGCAGACAATCGCCAAGCGGCAGGCCCGACTTGATGCCGCGCACGATGATGTCGATGGCGTTGGGAAATTCCTCGATGAATTTGCCGACACGCTTCTTCTTCTTCCAGCCCAGATACCACCGTGGCAGGCCAAGGCCACCGATCAGTAGCCCCATGCCACCTGCTAGGGGCTCACCCGAGAGCACGAACAGCACAAACCCGATGATCACACCGCAACCGGCACTGATCATGTAGAATTTCTTTTCCTCCAGCTCGAGCCCGGCCTGATCGATCCGGTCCCGCAGTGTCAGCGTCTGCTTCGCGGCTTCCCGCTGTTCCAGCTCCTTGAGACTGTCCGAGACGCTCTTCTTGCGGTTGGCACTCAGGTCGGCCATGCGGTCGGCCGCGCGCTTCTGCTGCGCCCCCTGGCTGAAGGCACCGACACGTTTTTCCGCTTTCGCTTCGCCCGACAGATAAGGATAGGCGAAGACATAGAAAAGGGCACCAACCGAAATCGCTGCCAGCGCTGCAATGGCAAGAAGGTCGAATTCCACGGACTTCCCTACTCGTTCGACTGGCCCTCGGCGGCATCGAGCGCCGCCGCGAGCTGCTTCTCAACCCCATAGTAGCGGGCGCGATCCCAGAAGCGTGGGCGACCGATGCCTGTCGAGCGATGCTTGCCGATCAACCTGCCGTTCGCGTCCTCGCCCTCGATATTGAAGGTCAGCAAATCCTGGGTCACGATCACGTCACCTTCCATGCCCATCACCTCGGTAATATGCGTGATGCGACGCGAACCATCGCGCAGGCGCGCGGCCTGGACGATCACGTCGATGGACGAGGTTATCATCTCGCGGATGGTCTTGCTGGGAAGCGAGAAGCCACCCATCGTGATCATGGACTCGATGCGTGACAAGGCTTCGCGGGGCGTGTTGGCGTGCAGCGTGCCCATCGATCCGTCATGGCCCGTGTTCATGGCCTGCAGCAGATCAAAGGCTTCGGGTCCGCGCACTTCGCCGACGATGATCCGCTCCGGTCGCATGCGCAGACAGTTCTTGATCAGGTCGCGCATGGTCACCGTCCCCTGCCCTTCCAGATTGGGGGGGCGGGTTTCCAGGCGCACCACATGGGGCTGTTGCAGTTGCAGTTCGGCCGCGTCCTCGCAGGTGATGACCCGCTCGTCATCCTCGATGAAGTTGGTCAGGCAGTTCAGCAGCGTGGTCTTGCCGGAACCGGTACCACCCGAGATCACGACATTGCAGCGAACCTTGCCGATGATCTTGAGAATCTCCGCGCCTTCAGGGGAAATCGCGCCAAAGCGCATGAGCTGATCCAGCGTCAGTTTGTCCTTCTTGAACTTGCGGATCGTCAGTGCCGCACCATCAATGGCCAGCGGCGGCGCGATCACATTGACGCGGGAGCCGTCCAGCAGGCGGGCGTCGCAGATCGGAGAGGCTTCGTCGACGCGGCGTCCGACCTGGCTGACGATGCGCTGGCAGATGTTCATCAATTGCGCGCCATCGCGGAAGCGGATGTTCGTCAACTGGATCTTGCCCGCCACCTCGATGTAGGTCTTCTCAGGCCCGTTCACCATGATATCGGAGATGTCATCCCGCGCGAGCAACGGCTCCAGCGGCCCGAAGCCGAGAACGTCGTTGCAGATGTCATCGAGCATTTCCTCCTGCTCGGAAATCGACATCACCAGGTTCTTCAGGGTGATGATTTCACCCACGATGTCGCGGATTTCCTCGCGGGCACTCTCGTTGTCCAGCTTGGAAAGCTGAGACAGATCAATCGCCTCGATCAAGGCACCGAAGACAGTTGCCTTGGTTTGGTAATATTCCTCGGACTTGCGGCTGACCGGTGCGGGCGCGGCGGGCTTGCTGTTCAGTGTCGTTGCAGGCTGCTGCTGCTGCGGAGCACCGTCTGCCACCCGCGCGACTGCAGCGATCACGGCAGGCGGTGGCACGCTGGCCATCGATCCGCCTGGCGTTCCACCACCGAATGTCGGACGCTTACCAAACATCGCGCTTGCTCTCTCTCGCCATCACGCGTCAGGCCGACTTGAGCTTCAGCTTGCTCAGCAGCGGAGCCAACAGAGATTTGCTTGGTGCCTTGCTCTCGGCGCGACCCGTGATCTGACGAGCCACATGGGTGAGCGACTCGATGACTTTTGATTTGGGCTGCACCTCGATCAGCATCTGGCCGTTATTGGCCGCTGTTCCGAACAAGGCTGGATCGAATGGCAAGGTCGCAAGAAGCTCGCAATCCAGTGCCTTGGCAAATTCATTGATGCCGATTTCCGGTCGCTTGGGCACGCCGGTCATGTTCAGGATTATGCCAGGCTTCTGGTCGTTCGGTCGCGCTTGCTTGATCACGTCGATGAGGGTCTTGGCATTGCGCAGATTGGCCAGGTCAGGCACGCAGACAATGACGAGTGAATCGACCGAGGTCACCATCCGGCGGGTCCAGGCATTCCAGAGATGCGGAATATCCAGGACAATCGCAGGTGTGCTGGAGCGCAGAATATCGATCAGGCTGTCGAATTCGGTTTCCTGGAAGTCAAACGGCTTCTCAAGCGTGGCTGGTGCTGCCAGAAGACTGAGGTTCTCCGTACATTTCGACAGCAGGCGATCCACGAAATTCGTGTCAAGGCGCTCGGGAGATTGCAGGGCCTCGGCGAGGCCCTGGGGCGGATCCTGATTGAAATCCAGGCCAGCCGTTCCGAACGGCAGGTCAAGATCGACCAGCGTGGTCGCCATCTCGAAATCCTGGGCGATCATGAAGGCCAGG
>JANNFV010000570.1:0-4803 GCA_031380285.1 Hyphomicrobiales bacterium
TGAAACAGGCGCTCATTGTTTCATGAAGGGCACTCACGGCCACCGAAAGCCCGACCCTTTTCGAATTTCACAATTCTACAGTGATGATATGCTCCATGATTTCTATGGCAAGGACAAGGAAATCATGTTTGCTGCTCCCAAAGGCACGATCATAGCCGAAGACACTGCAGGTTTTCATCGCGGAACCACATTGCAGCGCGGCTACCGGTTGCTGATGCAGTTCCAGTACAGCGTGCTGGATATTCCGACCCAGGATGAACTCGAGGGAAGGCTCAAACCCGTGAAGCTGGCGCATGTTCCTGAAGAGTTACGGGGCATCCTCGCCAAGCTCGTAGTCCAGGCGTAGAGTTGTCATCACCGCCAAATTCTACGAAGGTTTCCGCTGTTCTTGCGGCGGGCATAATCGTGCGCTTCATCGATATCGCTTGCAAGGTCATTCCAGCCCTCGGCCTGATCAAGAACAAGCTACGCATCCCTTCAGCGCATTGCGGAATCCATGTCGAGATCATTGGCTACGAACGCACGACGATCGGCAGCGGCATTCGTATTGGCGCATTCAGTCGGCTTTATATTGAAGATGGCGGTCACCTGTTCCTGGGAGATGGCGTCCAGTTGGGCCGCGATACTCACATTCAAACCTCCGGCAAAGTGCGGATTGGCGCGGGCACCGGGCTCAATGATGGAGCCAGGATCAATGGGCATGTCGACATCGGTCGGCATTGCGCCATCGGCCCCAATCTCAATGTATCCTCGGGCGAGCATCAGTTCCGGTCTGCCGAACCATGGAAGCTGATCGCAACTCAGCACTCTACGTTTGGACCAGAAGGTCGCCCAGTGACAATCGGTGATGATTGCTGGATCGGAACGCATGTTGTTATCTTGCCAGGTATCACGATAGGCAGAGGGGCAATCGTTGGTGCCAACGCCGTGGTGACCAAGGACGTTCCAGCATACACCATTGTGGCAGGCGTTCCCGCCCGCCAGATCGGCGAGCGCCTGCCCTTCAAGCCACCCACGGCCGTCGATGCACGCAACCCTCAGGATATGCCTTACTTCTACAGCGGTTTTGATCAGGTGGGCAGCCAAGGTGATGGCTACAGCTGCGATGAGTGCTTCACGCTCGCACTCGATGCCGAGGAGAAAACGGATGCCAGCATTGAGTTGACCATCGTGTCAAACTCTGGCGGCACCATCAACCATGAAGTGTCGCGGCAAACATTTGGGGTGGGACAATCAATCCTTAGTTTTCCAGTCGTTGCACAAACCTCAAGTTTTCACAGATTTCAGTGCCAGGGGCATTGCCGCATTCTGTCGGCAACCATCCTGAAAGGTGACCACGGTGTTGCGGACTAGCCATGTTCCCCCTCCCCGGCGCGTGCTCGTCCATGGCTTTGGCGAGTACGCCGTGATCTACCACCACATGATGCAGATGGCGGCGAAGGATGCACCGCATCTGAGCTTTGCCGTGATCCTGCCGACCTCGCATCACCTCGACCTGATCCGGCAGGACGTGCCCGAAGACCGGCTCTTAAATCTCGAAGCCGTGTTGCAGAAGTCCCCGCCTCCACCCGGCGACCTTTCGGATCTGGCGGCCTATCACGGCAGCATCCATGCCGATGTCGAGGCGGAGAAGAAAACCTTCAAGCACCGCCCCGCCGCCTTCCAGACTGCGCGTGCCGTCGAGATCTACCGGCTCTACAAGGCGCTCCTGAAGAAGGTGAAGCCGGACCATGCGCTGCTGTCGCATGTCGAGGGTTATGAGCAGAAGATGCTTGAATCGCTCTGCCAAGAGCTTGGCATTCCCGTCAGCGTGCCAACCGATCTGCGCACCATCGGGGGCTCGTTCCTGAGCCCTGACACGCAGGAGACGTTGCCAAAGGAGCGGCCCGTGACTCCGGAGTTGCGTGCGCAGGCCGGGGCCTTTGTTGCAGAATTTCGTAAAGGCCACATGCCGCCGGTCGTGTTCAAGCTGCCGCCGGAGCAGTGGGGCGAGAAACTGAGCCGCCACCAGCCGCCGTTGCGCGAACGGCTGGGCCGCTTCATTCGCCGTTCGCTGCGCCACCCCGATCAGTTCGAGTGGGATTTCCTCAGGGCCGCAGTGCTCAACAATGTGCCATCCCTGCGCGATGCCTGGTGGGCCATCCGCTCGCGCCGTGCCGCGCGCTGGCATGATCTTACAACGGCTGACGCGTTGCCGGAAAAGTTCATCTATTTCCCGCTGCAGGTGACGCCGGAATCATCCATCAACACACCGGCTCCCTATTACATCGACCAGCTCAGGGTGATCGACGCGTTGCGCCACGCCATGCCCTCCGATCACCTGCTGGTGGTGAAGGACCACTCCTCGTCCCTCATGGTGCGCAAGAAATCCCTGATGGATGCGATCCGGACCCGCTCCGGGGTGACGGTCATGCGGCACGACATGCATGGGCGGGAGCTGATCCAGCGCGCCGCCGTTACCGTCTCTGTCACCGGCACCTCGACGCTGGAAGCCTTCCTGCTGGGCAAGCCCTCGCTGACACTGGGTGGCATGTTCGCCAGCCCTTTCCTCGGCGGGGTCACGCCGCTGTCCAGCCTGCCGCAGCGCCTGCGCATGGCCATGTCCAATCCGCCCACCGATGCAGCCGTGATCCGCGCAGTGGCCGAGACGCTTGCTATCTCGCGCCCCTTCTCGATCTTCGCACTGCAATTGCCGGGCGATCCGGTCTATTCGGAAGGCAACATGCGGTCACTGTTGGCAGCGCTCGAAGAGGCGATGGTCAACGGCTCATCTTGAGGGCGTGCAGGCTGACAAACTCGAAATACTCCTGACCATCGCGATAGGTGCGCCCGATGCGTTCACAGCGCGTTGTGCCGAGGCCACGCTCCGATAGCAGGGTTGGATAGTCTTCCGGAGCGATGAAACGAAACGGATAGTGCTGCCCCGCGAAAGGGGCCGTTGCCCGATGGATGCCGTCGAGCGTGCTGGCGTCGATGCGGACGGACGGCTCGTACCGCTTGAAGCAATCGCTGTTTTTGGACGGTGTGTAGGAAAAGAAACGCCCGCCCGGTCTCAGCACACGCGCCACCTCATCCAGGCATTGCGCGAAGGCCTGTTCCGGCAGGCAATACGAAGAAAAGACGTCCACGACAGCATCAAAGGTCCGGTCAGGATAAGGAAGGGCGGTCATACTGCCCTCCGTGAGGGTCGCGCCGGTTTCCCAATGACGCAGCATCTCGGCACCAAGCGTCAGGCTCTGTGCCGACAGGTCGAGGCCGTAGGCGTCAAAACCCTCGCGGGCAATCATCCAGAGGTTGGCGCAGGAGCCGCAACCAATCTCGAGGATCTTGATCTTGCCGCGCTTTTCGCGTGGGATGCCGAAATAGTGGCTGCCCATGAAGCGCAGAAGTTCTTCGTTTGGATACAGCCTCTGAGCGGCAAACCCCTCTTGCGCATACGCCCTGTCATAGAACGCGCGGGTGATATCCTTGCCGTCACGCATCGCTGGCGTCCTTTTGATCCGCGACAGGGCGTGTCCAGCTCCACACCAGTCCGGAAGCGACCTCCTGCGAAAATCCCCGCTTGAAACGGATGATGTTGCGACCCTTCTCGCTATCCGATGCTCGCGGCGTCACCTCGCCCAAGCCGAACCGCTTCAGGCCACTGTCACGCGAGGCCAGGACTGCCGCCAGCAGCGGCCAATGCGCCAGGGGCTTGTCGAAATGCTCGCGTCGATAGGCGCCGCTGCCGTAATAGGCCGTATCGCCAGCATCCAGCACCAGTGTGCCGCCCACGAGTTCGCTCTCCAGCGTGGACAGCACGAGCCTGGCCCGGCCCGAGCGCAGCAATTCATCGGTCGCCTGCCAACTCTCCTCGCCCCGCGTCACGCGCCCCGCGACATCGGCGTGGAGCTGGCGATAGCGATCAAGCAGGCCGGCATCCGCATTGCGCTGATCGACAAGGATGAGCGTGAGATGTGCGCGTCCCCATTTGACCTGCTGGCGATGCCCCTTTCGCAGGCCCCGCTCGATGGCATCGGGGGGGAGCGCAAGATCGATGCAGCCCACGAAGAAGGGCGAGGGCGCAAACCCGAGGGACAACAGTCCGCCAGCAAGGCTATCGTGATGTGCATCAGGGGAAGCCGCCAGCAGGGCCGCCGCTGTGACATCGGAGCCCTTCAGCAATTGCTTCACCTCGCCCAGGGCTTCACCCACGGCGTTGCACAGCAATCCGGTGGAACTCCCAAAGGCGCTCAACCACCCCATGGGTTGGCCGAAGCGGCCGAGCACACCATCCTTGCGTCCGCCCATGATCGCCACGACAGCCTTGTCCGTATCCAGCACGGCGAACGAGATATCCGTTTCCATGGCACCGACGGTCGCGGCGTAATAACGCTCGCCCTCGGGGCTGTACGGCAGAGGATTGACCGCGCCTGCCAGCAGCGGTGCGACAAGAGCATCGAAGCGCTCGGGATCAGCGGACCGCCGGAGAACCTTCATGGCATCAGCCGATCAAATCCCACGACAGCGGGGTGCCGCGGGCAACTGCCGCCTTCACCGCCTTGCCCATCACTGTCTCCAGCATCTTGGGCGGCAGGCCATGCCCAGGCCGGATCGCCCTGAGGTTCCCTGGCGTCAGCACATCTCCCGCCTGCATGTCCTTCACCACATAGAGCGATCGGCGGAAGACCAGCGATTTCTTCTCCGCCTCCGTTGGCCCATAGGTCACCTGCCCCATCGCCGCCCAGGCCCGTTCGGTTTCCACCACCAGCGCCTTCATTTCGTCCGGCTCCAGCGAGAAGGCCGAATCCACCCCGCCATCGG
>JANNFV010000576.1:0-3410 GCA_031380285.1 Hyphomicrobiales bacterium
TGCTGGCCGCGCCGATAGCACCGGTGCGAAGAATGTTGCGTCGTGTCTGGATCATTGGTTTCCTCCTCAAGGCGGCATTACGCCGCTTATGTTTCCCTCGTATTGAAGTGTCGCCTGCCGCCTATGGCGTCAAGCAATTGCTTGCATATTTGCGCAAGATGACCTTGCGCGGGTGCTCATGCTTTCCCCAGTGCCTCCAGAATGCGCATCGGCGTGAAGGGCATGGCGGTCACCCGGGTCTTGAAAGGGCGCAACGCATCGTTGATGCCATTCATGATGGCGGCGGGCGCTCCGGCAGTACCCGCCTCGCCCGCTCCCTTGGCACCCAGCAGCGATTCCTTCGTTGGCGTCTCTACATGGCCGACGATGATGTCGGGCATCTCTGCCGCCATAGGCACCATGTAATCCGCCAGCGATGTCGTGGTCAGTTGGCCTTCGCCGTCATAGAGGCAGTGCTCGTAGAGTGCGCCGCCGATGCCCTGCACCACGCCGCCCCTCACCTGCTCGTCCACCAGCATCGGATTGATGATGCGCCCGCAATCCTCCACGCACCAGTGCTTCAGCAGCTTCACCATGCCTGTCTCGATATCCACCTCCAGCCCGCTCGCCTGGATGCCGTTGGTGAAGGAGAAGGGGTAGTCCTTGGTGATGAAAAGCCGCGTCACCATCAGCTCGCGGGACAGATCCTTGGGCAGCGTGTCGCCGCGGAAGTAGACGATGCGGCCAAGCTCGGCCAGCGCCATGCGGACCTGCCCGCTCGCCTTGTCCACCACCTCGCCTCCCGTGATGTCGAGTGTCGCCGGTTCAGCCTGCAGCATCGCCCCGGCGACGCCGAGGATGTTGCGCTTCAGCTCCAGCGCGGCCTGCAACGCTGCCTCCCCGCCGATGCCCGCACCGCGCGAGGCCCAGGTGCCGCCGCCATAGGGTGTCACCTGGGTGTCGCCCGTGATCACCTTGACGCGGCTCATGGAGACGCCGACGCCTTCCGCCACGATCTGCGCCAGGATCGCCTCGGTGCCCTGCCCCTGCTCGGTAACGCCGGAGAGCGCGACGATGGAACCGTCCGGGTCCATGCGCACGGTGCAACCATCCTGTGCCGAGATGCGCGCGCCCCCGATGCCGTACATGAACGGGCTGGGGTTGGTCAGCTCGATGAAGCTGGCGATGCCGATGCCGCGATAGATGCCCTGCTGGCGCAAAGCCGCCTGTTCGGCCCGGAGCGCGGGATAGTCGATCAGCGCCATGAGTTGGTCGAGGCAGGCCTCGTGCGACAGCCCCTCGAATGTCATCCCGGCGGGCGAAACGCGCGGATAGGTCCCGTCCTTCATCAGGTTGCGGCGGCGGATCGCCACAGGGTCCATGCCGAGGGCTTCTGCCGCCAGATCGACGAGCCCTTCCGTCACGGCGCAGGCGATGGGATGGCCCACGGCGCGATACTGGCAGGTCGGCGTCTTGTTCTGCAGCACCACGGTCGTCTTCGCGCGGTAATTGGCGAAATCATAGGGACCACCGCACAGGTTCACCACCTGGTTGCCCTCGATGGCCGAGGTGCGGGGATAGACCGAATAAGGACCGATCCCCGTACGGTCATCGATGTCGATGGCCGTGATCGCGCCGTCGCGGTCAACCCCGATGCGCCCGGTGATGCGGTGGTCGCGGGCGTGGATATCGGTTGTCATGCTCTCGAAGCGGTCGGCGATGAACTTCACCGGGCGACCCAGCAGCTTGGCGATGGCGCAGGTCGCCACCTCGTCGGGATAGACATGCACCTTGATGCCGAAGCTGCCGCCGACATCGCCGCAGATCACGCGCACATCGCCCTCGTTCAGGCGCAGATGCTTGGCCAGCACGCCCTGCATCATGTGCGGGGCCTGCGTGGAGTGATGCACCGTCAACTGATTGTCCGCCCGGTTGAAATCAGCCAGGATCGAGCGCGGTTCGAGACACACTCCCGTGTGACGTCCCGTGTGGAACGTGGCCTCGATCACCTTGTGGGACGCCTTGAAGGCAGCCTCGACATCGCCCTGCTCGTGCTGGCGCTGGAACGTGAGGTTGTCGCCCAGTTCGGCGTGGATCACCGGCGTGGACGCATCCAGCGCCGTCTCCATGTCGAGCACGGCCGGCAGCGGCGCATACTCCACCTCCACCTGCCCGACCGCATCTTCCGCCAGTGCCCGGGAGGTCGCGACGACGGCGGCCACCGCCTCGCCCTGCCAGCAGGCCTTGCCGATGGCGATGGCGTGCTGGGGCGCGGATTTCATGCCCTTGAGATGGGCCAGAACCGCCACCCAGGGATCGCAGAGGGCGCTGATATCTTCGCCGGTCAGCACGCGGATGACGCCGGGCATCGCCTTTGCAGCGGAAGCATCGATGGAGAGGATCGCGGCATGGGCGTGCGGTGAGCGCACGAACGCCACATGCAGCATGCGCGGCAGGCTCACGTCATCGACGTAGCGGGCGCTGCCCTCCACCAGCTTGCGCGCATTGGGGCGCGGCACGGAGCGGCCGATATAGCTGTTGGGGCGGTCAAGATCCGAGGGACGCACAAGCTCGTTCATGCCTTTACTCCCTTGCGGAGCGCCAGCGTCGTTTCCACCGCATCCACGATGGCTTGATAGCCGGTGCAGCGGCAGTAGTTCCCCGAGAGATGCTCGCGGATGGCGGCGCGGTCGGCCTCGGGCTGATGGTCGAGGATATCGGCGGCAGCCATCAACATGCCCGGCGTACAGAAGCCGCATTGCGCGGCGTTGTGGGCCACGAAGGCATCCTGCAGGTCGCGGATCGCACCGCTGTCGGACAGTCCCTCGATGGTCTCGACCGTTGCGCCATCGAGCTGCGCTGCCAGCACCAGGCAGCCGCGCACGATCACACCATTGACGCGCACGGTGCAGGCCCCGCACACCCCGTGCTCGCAGCCCGCATGGGAGCCGGTGAGACCCAGGTCGAGCCGCAGGAAATCGATCAGGTGCTGGCGCGGCTCGACGCGGCGGGACACCGGCTCGCCATTCACGGTCAACGCGATATCGACACTGTGCTGGTTCACGGCAGCGCTCATGCAGCGGTTCTCTCAGTGCGGATCATAGGGGTCAGGGCGCGGGCCAGCAGCGTGCGGCACAACTGCATCTTCATGGCGGGGGAACCATGCAGGTCGCCGGGGGGGGCGAGATCAGCCGCCAGCGCTGCTTGCGCGGCAGCGATGCTGGCCGAGGTCAGCCCCCTGCCCTGCACGGCCTGTTCAGCACCTGCGGCACGGATCGGGCCGTCTCCGACGCCGAAGAACACCATGCGTGGGTCTTGCACTGCGCCGTCGTCTGCCGTGCGGCAGGCCAGCGCAACTCCCGCCATCGCATAGTCGCCGCTGCGCCGTGCGATTTCGAGGATCGTGCTGCGCTGCGCCGGGCCACCTTTCG
>JANNFV010000578.1:0-3725 GCA_031380285.1 Hyphomicrobiales bacterium
GTTTAGCATCCGGCGCGGCTGCGGCAAGAGGGTCGTTGGTCGGGGGTTGTCCCGGTGCTAGGCTTGTTGCCGCTAAATGAGGTGCCTATGACGCCCGCTCTTGTTGCAGGTCCGCTCGGACGGCCCACTCGCCCCTACCGCCCGCCAGCACCGATCCCTCATACCGAGCGTCTCGGTGCCTTTGCCTTGTTGCGCCAGCTCCGCAGCAATCCTGCCGCTGCCTGGGGTGTCTGGCATTTCGAGGAGCCCTTCGTTCAGGCACGGACAGTGCTGGGCGACACCGTCGTGATCAGCGATCCCGCCGCTATCCGCCATGTGATGGTCGACAATGTCGCGAATTACCCCAAGGATGATCTGCAGCGTCGGATTCTGAAGCCCGGCCTTGGCGAAGGGCTTCTCACTGCAGAGGGTGAAGACTGGAAGCGCGTGCGCCGCACGCTGGCTCCGCTTTTCACGCCGCGCATGGTGGACGGCTTTGCTGTGACGATGCTGGAACGTGCAAAGAAGGCTGCGTCCCGGATGGCGGCAGTCGGTCCAGGAGGCACCATTGATGTCTCGGCAGAAATGACCCGCGTCACCTTCGATATTCTGGCGGGAACGCTGTTTTCCGACGGCATTGTCAGCGATGCGGACCGCTTCGCACAGGCCGTCACGGGCTATTTTGAAACCGTGGGTCGCCTTGATCCGCTGGACGCGCTGGGTGCCCCTGACTGGATTCCGCGCCTGTCATGGTTCACCGGCCGCAAGTCCGTGTCCTTCTTCGAGGAGGAGGTGAAGCGCATCATCGCGCGCCGCAAGGGCGAAATCAGCAATCGCAATGCACCGCACGATCTTCTGACCGCGCTCATCAACGCTGCCGATCCCGAAACCGGCATCGGCCTCACGGATGAGGAAGTGGCGGCCAATATCATCACCTTCATCACGGCAGGACACGAAACCACGGCCAACGCGCTGGGCTGGGCCCTGTTTCTGTTGGCGAAACACCCGGAAGCACGCGCACGGGCCGAGCAGGAGGCGCGAACTGCGGATACGCACCCTTTGGCGGAATGGCCAGACAGGCTGCCTTTCATTCGCGCTGTGGTGGAGGAAGCGATGCGCCTCTATCCCCCCGCCGCAACCCTGACCCGCAGGGCGACAGCGGCGGACAGGGCCGGGGGCCTGATCATCCCCAAAGGGGCTTTGGTGGTGATCTCGCCTTATGTCGTGCATCGCCACAAGACGTTGTGGGACGGGCCCGACCACTTCCGTCCCGAACGCTTCATGCCGGGCGAGCGGGAGAAACTCGACCGCTTCCAGTATCTGCCATTCGGCGCTGGTCCGCGCATCTGCATCGGCATGCGCTTTGCCATGCTTGAGGCCGTGATCATCCTGACATCAGTGTTGCAAGCGGTGCGGCTGGAATGGCCACAGCGTCAGGCGGTGAACCCGGTGCAGCGCGTGACCCTCAGGCCGGAGCCTGGGTTGAAGATGGTGCGGGTGTAGACCTTGTTATCTCACTTTCCACCTGATTCCCGAAGGAGAGGAAAGGCGGAGGATTGACAGGGCTCGAATGACCAATAGTCTTCCGCATCTATTCGGTTGGGGAGCTTGGCATGAAACATCGCATTCTGTTTTTCGCATCGCTTGCGGCGGGTCTATCGTTCAGCACGGCAGCATCGGCATTCTCCGTCAAGGCGGAATGGGGTTCCGGTTCAGGCTGTTCCAGCGTCGCGCCGGCCTTCAGTTTCAGCAAGGTTCCCGCAGGGACGGCGAAACTGGCATTCAGGATGGTCGATCTGAACCTGCCGAGCTATCCCCATGGAGGCGGCGAGATCGCTTTCAGCAACAAGACCAGCTTTGGCCAGGGCGAAGCGTTTGGCGGTGCCTTCTCGTCCTATCGCGGCCCATGCCCGCCGCCGACCGAGACGCATCGCTATGAATGGACGGTGCAGGCGCTGGATGCAGGCGGAAAGGTGCTGGGAACTGCCAAGGCGGTGCTGCCGTTCAAGCGGTAGCGCGCCCTACTTCTTCTTCCTGAACGCATCGAGGCTCACAACCGCTGCCGTTGGCTGAGCCTCTTCGGCCTTGTCCTCGACGCCCACCAGCTTCTTGCCACGGCCCTTGGTGGTGATGGTCGCGCCGTCTTTCCTGGCCTTGCCCTTGTCCTGCGAGGACGAGAGGATGCCGCCATCCGCCTTGGGGGGCAGCATGGGGGCGACGGTGGTTGGCAGCACGAGCGTCGGTTTCGCCCCTTTGGTGTCGTCGTTCTCGGCGATGGTTTCGGGTTGCTGCACCTCGAACTTCAGGCCGAACTGCACGCTTGGGTCAAAAAAGCCCACGATGGCATCGAACGGCACCAGCAGCCGCTCCGGCACGCCGCCGAATGACAGGCCGACCTCGAACGTGTGCTCCGTGATGCCCAGATCCCAGAACTGGTGCTGGAGAACGATGGTCATCTCGTCGGGATACTGCTCGCGCAGCCGGTTGGAGATGCGCACGCCGGGCGCGCCTGTCTTGAACGAGACATAGAAATGATGTTCGCCCGGCAGGCCATTCTTGCCTGCATCGGACAGGACATTGCGCACGACGCTGCGCAGCGCGTCCTGAACCAGCAAATCATAGCGGATGTGATCGGTCGTCATGGTCTGGGAGTCTAGCCGATTCCGTTGCGAAGGCGAGGGGCAATCGGCAGCCGACATTCGGCAATCGGGGAAAAAAGAGCAGGGCACGCGGGAAACATCGTGCGACTGCCCACGACCTGTTGCCGACTGCCCAAAAAAGAAGTGCAGGCTTCTGTTGCCAGGTGCCTGCGAACCCCGCCTCTGACGGCTAAGCCAGAGGACTTGATTTCGGTATTTCTAACCGCTTACGCGGCCAGAGCAACCGGAGCATAGTTGTCGTTTGCAACTATAAAATGACCCGATAACGGCGGTATCATGCCGAGCAAAAGAAGACCCTTTACACCCTCGTCGATCCTGTTTCGCCCCCGCCGAAACGGACCGGGCCTTGTCAGGCATGATCCGCTTGGGTGGAGGCGCCGGGTACTGCCCCCGGGTCCGAAAGGCTTATTACGATGACTATTTATCGCCATATCCGTCCGAGGACGGCGAGACAGACATAATACGTCCGGAAGGATTTTGGAAGGGCGGAGTGATCAGGCTGCTGCACTCGGTTGCGCTGGTACCTCGGCATTGCTGCCGCGCAGACCAGCCGCGATGTTGCGGTTGATATCGACAAGGATGTTCAGTTGCTGGGGCTGCGCATCCACCGACATCTGAATTGTCCGGTTGAACACGAACATGCCCAGATTGATGATGTTGGAGCGGACCTGGCTTGGCAGCTGGCAATCCTCGGCTGACATGGCGCTGACGAAAATCGTCCATATCTTGCGGTTGGCCAGCAGCGCCTGGTCGAGTTCTCCGCGGCGGGTTTCCCTATTGTCGCGAATGCCCTGGAGCCGTGCTGCAGATTTCAAAAGCACATTGGCTTCAAGGTCACGTCCCTGAAGGGTCTGCTGTGCCGTCCGTGCGTAGGCCTGTGCCGGATTGTTCATGTGCCGTCCCGTCGCCCATCATTGCTCCGATGAGCTTTTGCTCATAGGCGATCAGCTCTTTTGCTGACTTGAGAGCTTTATAGAAGTCACCGCTTAAAATGCGGTTATTGATCTCGGCGATGATGGGTGTCGAACTGGGAGCGGCGTTAACAAATTCCTTCACGACCTTGAAATAGAGGTCATGGTGTTTCTC
>JANNFV010000595.1:0-5256 GCA_031380285.1 Hyphomicrobiales bacterium
TGAAAGGCCGCGTTGCGGTCGTCACCGGCGCGTCGCGCGGCATTGGCTACGCCACCGCGCTGGCGCTGGCCGAGGCAGGCGCCCATGTCATCGCTGTCGCACGCAACGTAGGCGGTCTGGAAGAGCTTGATGATGCCATTCGCGCCACCGGCGGCGCGGCCACGCTGGTGCCGTTCGACCTCAAGGATTTCGCCGCCATCGACCGCCTCGGTGCTGCCATCCACGAACGCTGGGGCAAGCTCGACATTCTGGTCGGCAACGCCGGAATGCTGGGTCCGATCTCGCCCTTGGGACATGTGGAACCAAAGACCTTCGAGGAGGTCATGGCCGTGAACGTTACGGCGAACTGGCGGCTCATTCGCTCGCTTGATCCGCTGTTGCAATTGTCGGACGCGGGCCGCGCGCTGTTTGTGTCGTCGGGTGCCGCCCACAAGACCATGGCCTTCTGGGGGCCGTATTCCATTTCCAAGGCGGCCGTGCAGGCTCTCGCCATGACCTACGCCGCGGAGACGCTGAAGACGAAACTCCGCGTCAACCTCATCAACCCCGGCCCGCTGCGCACGCGGATGCGGGCGGAAGCGATGCCGGGGGAAGATCCTGCCGTGTTGCGCACGCCGGAGGAGCTTGCGCCACACATCGTGCGGATGGCCTCGCCGGGGGCAGAGGATCACGGGATGATCTTCGACATCCCTACGGACAAGAAGCTGAGTGTGATTGGGCCGGGCTAGCACGGCCACACACCATCAAACCAACCGCTGCAACTCCAACCTGCGCGCCCATTTCTCGAGTCG
Source organism: Hyphomicrobiales bacterium (assembly GCA_031380285.1). GTDB lineage: Bacteria > Pseudomonadota > Alphaproteobacteria > Rhizobiales > Beijerinckiaceae > JADCCX01. The sequence continues at coordinate 792 of JANNFV010000595.1, forward strand.
CAAAGACCGCGAATTTCGAAACTGGCACAGGTTATTGACGGCGTGTCCGACCGCAGAAGCGGATATAGGTTGGATCCGTCTTTGGCAGCGAGCGGATCGCATCAATGCAGCCGTCGCTTCCGGCTGCGCTGCTTACCGTCCGCCTCTCCTGATGCGGAAAGGGCCCGCCTGGTGGGTCCGGCAGAGGGGGGTGTATGCTCGGCGGAGGTGCTGCGTTGCGATTGCCTGGGATCGGTCCTGCAAACGGTGCTCCACCGGAGTTGAAGCCAGATCCGCCTCCGCTTCCACCACCACCGCCGCCACCACCACCGCCAGCCTGTGCAAAGGCCGAAGTTGGCAACGCGAGTGGTGCAATTGCCAAGGCTGCAAGTATCATCGAAAACACCAATTTTTTCATGCAATTCCCCTTTTTCTACGCGGTGAACATTTTTCATGTCCAAGTTATTAATGAGATGATTTTCCAAAAATACAAAGTGATATTGTTGAGGTAGATCACTTCTGTCTGTGAATAAACTGTGAAGTGGATTGTTCATAGAGTCATGTGCATGACCGGACATCCATAGGCGATTGGAGCATCAATGAGCTTCCCTCTGACTTGCTCTGGGGACGCGCAGCCTTTGTGTCACTCTCCGATACTCACACATTCAATCCGAGCGCGGCAACCCCAGCCTATACACGCCCTTGAAATCATCCGGATCAACCGCGCGGCCCTTGCGGGTGATGACGATGCGGCCCTCTTTTGCCAGGCGTACGGCCACCCGCCGGATCGGTTGCATCAGCGGACCCCAGCCATCCGGATGGTCGCCACCGATGGCGCGGGCGGCATCGGATGGACAGAGCGTCTTGTCCAGGCCGCGCGCCGCGACGAGGCTGAGGATGACCTCTTCGACGGTCTCAAGATCAGTGGGAATGGTAGGGTTCATGGCTGGCGTGTCGCCGTGTTCGCGGCTGACGTCAAGGGTTGCAAAAATCGCTGAACATCTTGCGAATTTTCAAGTCATTCCGCAAAGAGAGAGGATGAAGATTCCTGCCTTGCCCTTCACCGTGACTGATTGGTCCAGCGTTGCCGCGACCACGCACAGTGGTGAGCAAGGCGAAGCGCTCTGGCGGACCATGACCATCGGCGATATCCGCATTCCCCACGTCGAATACTCACCGGGCTATGTCGCGGATCACTGGTGTGATCGTGGACATATTCTCTACGTTCTGGAAGGTGAGATTGTCAGTGAACTCAAGGATGGGCGGCGTTTCACGCTGTCCGCCGGCATGAGCTACCATGTGTCTGATTTCGGTGATGCCGCCCATCGGTCGGTCGCGCCGCAGGGCGCGAAACTCTTCATCGTGGATTGAGGGAAGCGATGCCGCAGACCATCACCAAGGGATACAAGACGCTGCTGGTCGAGGCCGAAAGCCTGATCCAGACGCTTGATGTCGAAGCGGTTAAAGCCATGCTTGACCGACCCGACGTCGTGCTGGTCGATATCCGCGATCCGCGCGAACTGGAGCGCGAGGGCAGGATACCGGGAGCGTTCCACTGCACGCGGGGCATGCTGGAGTTCTGGATTGATCCTGAAAGTCCCTATGCCAAGCCGGTTTTCCAGGAAGACAAGACCTTCGTGTTCTTCTGCGCCGGTGGCTGGCGCTCCGCACTGGCGGCCCGCACCGCGCATGAGATGGGGCTGAGGCCAGTGGCCCATATGCGCGGCGGTTTCGGCGAGTGGAAGAAGCAGGGCGCATCCGTCGAGATGCGGGAGCCAAAAGCCTAGGAAGATGCCTTCCGCCGGGACGAACTGCTGTGCATGATGCTGAAACCGCGCGGCGGACAGGCACTGCCCCGATCCATCACGAAGGCTGATGCCGCTGATCGGGAATTCGCGCTGGCCTGATGGCATTCGCTCCTTGATACTTCCCGCCTTCGCAAGGAAGAGGACCAGATGTCAGATGTGGTGATCCGCAAGGCGGAAGCGCGGGACGAGGCGCGGTGGCGGGTGCTGTGGGCGGGATATGTCGCGTTCTACAGAGCGTCGATGCCGGAAGACGTAACCGCCGATACCTGGCGGCGCATTCTTGATCCGGACAGTCCGATTCATGCACTGGTGGCCGAGAAAGACGGCGTCGTCATCGGCCTGTGCAATTATGTCTTTCACGCCTCGACCTGGAGCTCGCAGCCCATCTGCTACCTGCAGGATCTCTATGTCGATCCGCAAGTCCGGGGTGGCGGCGCGGCCAAGAAACTGATCCTGGCCTGCGAGGCTGAAGCCAGCAAGCACGGTGCCTTCCGGCTCTACTGGCAGACCCAGGAATACAACGCGCCTGCGCGGTCGCTCTACGATACGATCGTCCCGCGCTCGTCCTTCATCGTCTACAGGAAGAATCTGCCATGAAGCTGGTGATCGGCAACAAGAACTACTCGTCCTGGTCGCTCAGGCCCTGGATCGCCATGAAGCAGATCGGTGCTGCCTTCGAGGAGGTGCTGATCCCCATGGTGATGCCCGGCACCAAGGCTGACATGCTGAAATATGGCCCGACGGGGCTGGTGCCTGTCCTGGTCGATGGCGATGCGGTGGTGTTCGAAACCATTGCGATCCTCGAGCATCTGAACGACCGGTTCCCGGATGCAGGACTGTGGCCCAAGGGTCTGGCGGCACGCGCCCACGCCCGCTCCATCGCGGCGGAAATGCATGGCGGCTTCGGTGCACTGCGCCGCGATTGCCCGATGAACATCCGCCGCCCGGTCCGCAAGCATCTCGTCAGCCCGGAGGCGGCGAAACACGCTGAACGCATCGACACGCTGTGGACGGAAGCCCGCAACCGCTTTGGCGGGGCAGGCCCGTTTCTCTTCGGACATTTCACCAACGCAGATGCGATGTATGCGCCGGTGGTCAACCGCTTCCATGTCTATGATCTGCCGCGCTCTGCCACGGCGCAGGCCTACATGGATGCGATGATGGCGTTGCCCGCTTGGCAGGAGTGGGACAAGGCATCGCGTGCCGAGAGCTGGGTGATCGAATCCAGCGAGGTGGGGTGATCCGGGCACTTTCCTTCGCTACCAATCCGCTCCATAACGTCGCGCAATAATATTTCGCGTGTCATGGAGCCAGCCTTGCCCGCCATCAAGTCGAAGATCGATGTCACCTCCGCCGAGTTCAAGGCAAACACCGAGGCCTGGGCGGCGCTGACCAGCGAATTGCAGGAGCGCCGCGCAACAGCGGCACTTGGCGGCAATGAGAAATCCCGCGCGCGGCACACGGCACGCGGCAAGCTGCTGCCGCGCGAGCGGGTGATGCGGTTGCTCGATCCCGGCTCGCCGTTCCTCGAAGTCGGCAGCCTTGCGGCGTTCGGCATGTATGACGATGATATCCACGGGGCGGGCATGATCGCGGGCATCGGGCGCGTCGAGGGGCGCGAGGTGATGATCGTCTGCAACGATGCCACCATCAAGGGCGGCACCTATTACCCCATGACGGTGAAGAAGCATCTGCGCGCCCAGGAGATCGCGCGCGAAAACCGATTGCCCAGCGTCTATCTCGTGGACAGCGGCGGCGCGAACCTGCCGCACCAGACGGAGGTGTTTCCCGACAAGGAGCATTTCGGCCGCATCTTCTACAACCAGGCGACGCTGTCTGCCGAGCGCATCCCGCAGATTGCTGTCGTGATGGGCAGTTGCACCGCCGGTGGTGCCTATGTTCCGGCGATGTCCGATGAAACCGTGATCGTGCGCCGCCAGGGCACGATCTTTCTGGGTGGGCCGCCCCTGGTGAAAGCAGCGACGGGCGAGGTCGTGACTGCCGAAGATCTGGGCGGCGGCGATGTGCACACGCGCGTATCAGGCGTGGCCGATCACCTCGCGGCGGATGACGTGCATGCGCTCGCCATCGCAAGGCGGATCGTCGGCAATCTCAACACGCGCAAGGTGATCGATATTGCCCTGTCCGAGCCGAAGGAGCCGCTCTATGATGCGGCGGAACTCGACGGCGTGGTGCCGACCGACCTGAAGAAGCAATACGACATCCGCGAGGTCATTGCCCGCCTCGTCGATGGTTCCGAGTTCGACGAGTTCAAGGCGCTGTATGGCAAGACGCTGATCACGGGTTTCGCCCGGTTGCACGGCATGCCCATCGGCATCATCGCCAATAACGGCATCCTGTTTTCCGAAAGCGCCCAGAAAGGTGCGCATTTCGTGGAACTGTGCTGCCAGCGGCGCATCCCGCTGCTGTTCATGCAGAACATCTCGGGCTTCATGGTGGGTCGCCAATACGAGAGCGGCGGCATCGCCAAGGATGGCGCCAAGCTAGTGACCGCTGTGGCCTGCGCCATGGTGCCGAAGATCACGCTGCTGACGGGCGGCAGCTTCGGTGCGGGCAATTACGGCATGTGCGGGCGGGCCTATGGCCCGCGCTTCCTCTTCACCTGGCCCAACAGCCGCATCTCCGTGATGGGGGGAGAGCAGGCGGCCAGCGTGCTC
>JANNFV010000609.1:0-5004 GCA_031380285.1 Hyphomicrobiales bacterium
ATCTGGCCGTCATAAACACGGCCGGACCAGCCCTCGGCATAGCCCGTGTGGTTGGAGAACTGCACGGTGTGGATCGGCCAGACCTCGCAGCCCATGCGCTGCATGGGAAACACGGCGGACGCGTTGCCGACATGGCCGAAAGCCACATGCGACTGGATGGAGAGGATGTTCAGGGGGCTACGCATCCGGTCAGTTGGCCTTGATGCCCAGCTCCCTGATCAGCTTGCCCCATTTGTCGGTCTCGGTCCGGAGAAAAGCGCCGAGTTCTTCTGGCGTGCTGCCCACGGCCTCGCCACCCAGTGCGGCCAGCTTCGTCTTGGTGCCCTGTTCGGCAAGTGCGCGTTTGGTATCCGCCTGGATGCGCTCAATGATCGGGCGCGGCGTGCCTTTCGGCACGAAGAAGGCAAACCACGACGTCACGTCATAGCCGGGCACGACTTCACCGATCGGCTGCAGCTCGGGCGCATGGACGGAGCGCTTGGCGGTCGTGATGCCCAGCCCCTTCAACGCGCCCGCCTGCACCTGGGGCAGCGTCGAGGTGATGTTGTCGAAGATGATGTCGACCTGTCCTGCAAGAATATCCTGCACCGCAAGTGCTGCGCCCCGGTAAGGCACGTGCTGCATCTTGGTGCCGGTGAGGCTTTGAAAGATTTCACCCGCGAGATGCACCGAGGTGCCGATGCCCGACGAAGCATAGGTGACCTTGCCGGGGTTCGCCTTGGCGTAGGTCACGAACTCCTGCACGCTGTTGTACGGCACGTGCTTCCCCGCGACGAGGATGTTGGGCACCATGGCGATCAACGTGGCGGGATCGAAATCCTTGATCGGATCGTAGGTCATGGCGGAATAGAGCGCGGGATTGGCCGCCATGCCGAAGGAGGCGATCAGGATGTTGTCGCCGTCGGGCGCAGACCGGGCGACCTGTTCCGCGCCGATGTTGCCACCGGCACCGCCCTTGTTCTCCACCACGACGCGGGCGCCCCAATACTCGCCCAGACGCTCGGCCATGATGCGCCCCAGCACATCCGTGGCACCGGCTGGCGGAAATGGCACCGTGATCTTGATGTTGCGGCCTGCGGGCCAGGCGCTCTGGCCTCTGACAATTGCCGGGGAAGCCAGGATCGCGGCGGAGGAGGCCACGAAAAGACGCCTGTCGATGCTGGCTTTCGTCATGTCCTGCCTCCCGCTTATCCTTGATTGGCTGGAACATAACGCCGCTTGCGGATAACCGACAACAAAAAAGCCGCCTCGCGGCAGCCTTTTCGAAAAAACGGGTGCTGAAGCGGGTTACGCGACGGGCTTCTTCTCGCCTGCCTTCTTCTCGCTCGGCTTGTGGTCCTGGCGCTCGGCGATGCGGGCCGATTTGCCGCGACGATCACGCAGGTAATAGAGCTTGGCACGGCGCACCTTGCCGGTGCGCACGACCTTGATGCTGTCGATCATGGGAGAATGCACGGGGAACACGCGCTCCACGCCTTCGCCATAGGAAATCTTGCGGACCGTGAAGCTTTCCTGGATGCCGCCGCCAGAGCGGGCGATGCAGACGCCTTCATAGGCCTGCACGCGGCTGCGCTCGCCTTCAACGACCTTGACGTTGACGACAACCGTATCGCCAGGCTGGAAGGGAGGGATGGTCTTGCCAAGCTTGGCGAGCTGCTCTTTCTCGAGCGCTTCAATGATGTTCATGTCTGGATACCTTTTTCCGTTTCGGCTCTATGGCCTGAGCGTTTCGGGACGCTTTTTGTAAGTTGAGCGGTGCGCATACAGCAACAGGGCGGGGTTGTCGATTCCCAAGTTTCGGCAAGCGTCAAGCTGCTTGGTCAATCGGCGATGGGCAGGCCGTTCCGGAGACCGATGCTGCGCAAGCCGAGCTGCCCTCCGCCGGCCTCGGATTCCCAGCGGCCCACCATGCAATGGATTTCGTCGCTGCTGGCCGCGCATTGCGAATAGACCGCAACCGACTTTCCGCCGCCGGACAACGTGTAGGATATCCGCAGCCGCGAGCCATCGAAGGAGGCCGTGCAGCCCTTGAACTGCGAGCCCTTGCCGCAGGAAATCGGCGCGTCGCGGAAACTGTGCGCCAGGGCGGGCACAATGCCGATCAGGGCCAGCGCGGCCAATCGTGCCAGAACAGCTTTCAGTTCCTGCGTGGTGAACATGGGCCCCTCCAGAAGCGCTGGACGAGGCAGCTTTACCACTTACAACTTAAAGTTGTGTTTCCGTTGCATATCGGGCCGACGCAAGGTTGTAAGGATTTCGGCCTGCTGACGCCGCCACGCCGCGATCCTGGCGTGATCGCCTGAGAGCAGGATCTCCGGGATCGGCTGGCCCTCCCATTCGCGGGGCCGTGTGTAATGCGGATATTCCAGCAAGCCGTTCTCGTGGCTTTCCTCGGAGGCCGATTCCAGCTTGCCCATCACGCCGGGGATCAGCCTGATGCAGGCATCGAGCAGGGTCTGCGCCGCGACCTCGCCGCCCGACAGGACATAATCCCCCAGCGACACCTCCTGCAGGTTGCGCCCCGCGATCACGCGCTCGTCCACCCCCTCGAAGCGGCCACAGATGATGACGACGCCGGGGCCTGTCGACAGGGCACGCGCCTCGGCTTGCGTGAACGGTCGGCCACGCGGTGACATCAACAGGCGCGGACGGGGATCATCGGCGGGCGATGCGGCATCGATGGCGGCAGCCAGCACATCGGCCTTGAGCACCATGCCGACGCCACCACCCGCAGGCGTGTCATCGACCACGCGGTGGCGGCCCTGGCCGTGGTCGCGGATCTGCCGGGCCTCGAGCTGCCACAGACCTTTTGCCAGCGCCTCGCCCGCGAGGGAGTGGCCCAGCGTGCCGGGAAACATCTCGGGATACAGCGTGAGGATGGTGGCGCGGAAGGTCATGGGGCAGGCAGGGCTATCGCAAATGGCCATCCTTGTCATTCCAAAACCCTGAAGTGACAGCGGCCCTTCGACAAGCTCATGCAGATGGGCCCTTGAAAGGACGGCCTTACACCAGGTCGATCAGTGCCGGGATCAGCGGTTCGTCGGCGGGCGGCATGGGATAATCCCTGAGCTTGGTGGGCCGCACCCATTTCAACGCCTGCCCTTCCCGCGATGTCACGACGCCTTCCCAGCGGCGGCAGATATAGAGCGGCATCAGCAGGTGAAACTCCGGGTAGGCATGGCTGGCGAAGGTCAGCGGCGCGAGACACGCTTCCTTGACGGCGATGCCAAGTTCTTCCTTGAGTTCGCGGATCAGCGCCATCTCGGGGCGCTCGCCGGGGTCCAGCTTGCCGCCGGGAAACTCCCACAGCCCGGCCAGCGCTTTCCCCTCAGGCCGCTGCGCGATCAGGACGCGGCGATCTTCGTCCACCAGCGCACAGGCGACGACCAGCAAGAGCTTCATGAGAGTTTCCCCAGGGGCGGTCGCAGCACGCCCGAAACAATCGCCACGCCCAGGAGCACGATCACCCCGCCGATGATCTGGCGCAGCACGATGGGCTCGCCCAGCACCACCACACCGATCAGCACGGCGACGACAGGCACCAGATAACCCGTCATGGAGGCCCGCGTCGCCCCTGACACCGCGATCAGGCGCATGAATATCCACAGCGGCAGCGCCGTCGAGAACAAGGCCAGCGCCACGAGGGTGAGCGCATGGGGGCCTACGCCCGCAAAGCCGGACGGCCCGGCGAACACGGCGGCGAGCGCGGCCGCGATGATGCCGGAGAACGCTTGCTGTCCAAGCGTCAGCCGCAACGGGGCCGGATTGGGGATCGTGCGGGTATAGACATTGCCGATGGCGTAGCACGTGGTCAGCGCGAGCATGGCGAGCACGCCAAGCAGCGTGCCGCCGCCCTCCAGCACCTTCGGGCCGATCAGCAGCACCATGCCGACAAGGCCGATGACGAGGCCCAGCCCGCGCGCCGGCGTGATCCGCTCACTGGAGAGAAAAAGATGCGCCAGCGCAGCCGTCAGCAAGGGCCCGGACGCCTGGATCAGCGCGGCAGGACCGCTGTCGAGCTGCGTCAGCGCGTAGGCCACGAGGATGTTCGGCCCCCAGCCATTGACCGTGCCCAGCACCAGCCAGTCGCGCCACTCGCGTCCCCTGGGGATGACCGATTGGCCCAGGGCCAGGACCACCGCAGCCATGGCGAGCGCCGCGCCAACGCCCCTCACCGCCGCAATGACGATGGGGGACAGCTCGCCGTTGAGCAGCTTCACGAACAGGAAGCTGCATCCCCAGGTCAAAGCACATCCCGCGAGGTGCAGGATGAGGAAGGCGTTGGAAGGCCCGGCCGCTTTGTCTGCCGTCACGAGCGATAGTCGCCGTTGATCTCGACATAGGCCTTGGTCAGGTCGCAGGTGTAGGCGGTGTAGCGCCCCTTGCCGAGGCCAAGGTCCACCGTGATCAGGATATCCTGGTTCTTCATGTAGGCCGAGGTCTGGCCCTCGCTGTAGTTGGGATCACGCTCGCCCTTCACCGCCACGCGGTAAGGCCCGAACGCGATCGCCAGCTTGTCCCGCTCCGCTGGCTGGCCCGCCTTGCCGACCGCCATGACCACACGGCCCCAATTCGCGTCCTCGCCCGCCACCGCCGTCTTCACCAGGGGCGAATTGGCGATGGACATGGCGATCACGCGGGCCGACTTGGCTGAAACCGCGCCATTGACCTGCACGGTCACGAACTTGCGCGCGCCCTCGCCATCCTTCGCCACGAGTTGCGCCAGCTCCAGCAGCAATTCGTTCAGCGCCTTGCGGAAGGCCATCAGTGCCCGGTCAGCCGGATCCTTCACCGGCTTCTGGCCACGCCTGGCGGCAGCACCCGTGGCGAACAGCATCAGCGTGTCGGAGGTGGAGGTATCGCCGTCCACCGTCACGGCGTTGAAGCTGTTGGTGACACCCTTGGCGAGCAGCCCCTGCAGCGCCTCCTTGCCGATGGCCGCATCGGTAAAGACGAAAGACAGCATCGTCGCCATGTCGGGCGCGATCATGCCCGCGCCCTTGG
>JANNFV010000136.1:0-1531 GCA_031380285.1 Hyphomicrobiales bacterium
ATCGCGGCCCAGCACCCTGGCCAGCCAGATCGCGGACACCACCGTGAGGCTCATCGAGACCACGACCAGCATGGCGACACCAAGCCCCAGCCCGATGATGTCGCCCAGCGCGATGCGCAGGCCGAGCAGTCCGATGGCCCAGCGCAGCAGCTTCTTGACGCAAAAGGTCATGCCCGGCTCGAAACGCGGCGTCATGACAGCCGAATGCAGCGCAATGCCGATGATCAGCGCGATCACCATGTCCGGCAGCGCCACCTGGCCGCCCGTGAGGGATTTCAGCAGCGGCGCGGCAAAGTATGAGGCGATGGCGACCGCCAGAGACAGCAGCACGCCTGGGACGAGCTTCTGCACGGTGGCGGAGGATGGGAGGGAGATCACCGACATAAATCAAACTCGTCATCCTCGGGCTTGTCCCGAGGACCCACGTCTTGCACACGCGATAAGGAAGGCGGGGGTCCTCGGGACAAGCCCGAGGATGACGATGATTGCGGCATGTGCGGTCTACCTCACGCGCTGCGATACAGCTTCGTCATCGAGAACTCGCGATGGCCGAGGGCTTCGGCGGCTGTGAGGCGGCCGTTGCTGGTGCGCACGATGTTGGCGATCAGCGCGTCCCCAGCCTCGGGAATGGTCATATCGCGGCGCAGGATGCCCGAGACGTCGACGTCGATGTGTTCGGGCATGGTGCGCATGGTCTGCGGGTTGCCGGTGATCTTGATGACCGGGACAATCGGATTGCCGATGACATTGCCCTGACCGGTCGGGAACGTGTGCACCACATAACCGCCTGCGGCCATCAGCGTGACGCATTCAGCGGCTGCCGAGGAGGTGTCCATGAAATACAGGCCCGCACCCTTGGCGGGGGCTTCGGCCGGCTGGAGGATGTCGATGTATTTCGACTCGCGTCCGATCTTCTCGAGGTTGCCCAACGCCTTTTCCTCGATGGTGGAAAGCCCGCCCTTGATGTTGCCCTTGGTGGGCTGGCTGTCGGACAGGTCGGTGGTCTTGAACTGCTCGATCACGTCTTCCTGATAGGATTTCCACATCTTGTACCAGCGCTCGCCGACTTCCGGCGTCGCCGCGCGCGCCTTGCACAGGTGTTCGGCCCCGGTGATTTCGGATGTTTCGCCGAACACGCCATAGATGCCCTTGGGCAGGAGCTTGTCATACATGTTGCCAACCGTGGGGCACGATGACAGCCCCGTCGTGGTGTCGCTCTCGCCGCACTTGGTCGAGACCCAAAGCTCGCCGATGTCGCATTTCTCACGCTGGAGTTCCGACGCCCACTGCACGAATTCCTTGGCGACATAGCTTGCCTTGGCGATGGTGCCGATGTCGCCCACGCCCTCGATGCCGAAGCCAACAACCGGCTTGCCGGTCTTGGCGATGCCGTCGACGATGATCTTGGTCCAGCCGTCTTCGATGCCGATGACCACAACCGCTGCCACGTTCGGGTTGGAGCCAGCGCCGATCAGCGTGCGGAAATGGATATCGAGATCCTCGCCGAACTGCAGGCGGCCATAGGCATGGG
>JANNFV010000636.1:0-5895 GCA_031380285.1 Hyphomicrobiales bacterium
CTCCAGCAGACGCAGGATGCCGCGGGAAACACCCGCCGTCATGGCATAGTCATCGGCAATGAGGGTGAGTGCTGGAACGGAACTCCGATCCCATCAAAAAGCGCAGCCATTAAGCATGGCATGCTCTGTTCAGTTTATGGACAGCAAGAGCAGTGTTAAAGGGCCTTCATGCCAAAAAAACACATTGTCCCTCAATCCCCTTCCAGCAGCGCTCCCGAGCTTTCCGTCATCGTGCCGGTTTTCAACGAGGAACTGAACGTGCCGCTGATTGCCGAGCGCCTGACGCGGGTGCTCGAATCCTGTGTCGGTTCGCACGAAATCCTGTTCGTTGACGATGGCAGCCGCGACGGGACGCTGGACGTGATCCGCGCCCTGGCCGGGAATGACGGGCGTGTCCGCTGCGTTTCGCTCAGCCGCAACTTCGGCAAGGAGGTGGCGCTGGCCGCCGGGATCGACCATGTGCGCGGCCAGGCCGCCGTGATGATCGATGCGGACCTGCAGCATCCGCCCGAGACAATCGCCGCTTTCGTTACGAAATGGCGCGAGGGCTACGACATGGTCTATGGCCAGCGCAGCGACCGCACCACCGACGGCAAGACCTACAGCCGCTTTGCCCGGCGGTTCTACGCTATGTTCGAGCGGTTCGGCGAGATGCCACTACCGGAAGGCGCGGGGGATTTCCGCCTGATCAGCCGCCGCGTCATCGACACGCTGAAGCGCATGCCTGAGCAGGCGCGGTTTTCCAAGGGCCTCTATGCCTGGGTCGGGTTTCGGCAGACCGGCGTGCCCTATCAGGTCGCTCCGCGCGTGCATGGCGAGACGAAATGGAACTATGCCAAGCTGTTCCGTTTCGCCTTTGATGGCCTGACCTCGTTCTCGACGGTGCCATTGCGGCTGGCGACCTATACCGGTGCCGTGATCTCGGTCCTGGCTTTCCTCTATGCCTTCGTCACCATCCTGCGCACGCTCGTGCTGGGCGCGGATGTGCCCGGCTTTCCGTCGATCCTGGTGTCGGTGATGTTCTTCTCCGGCATCCAGCTGATCTTTCTGGGAATCATCGGCGAGTATATCGGCCGCATCTTTGCCGAGGTGAAGGAGCGCCCGCTTTACGTGCTCGCCGAGGAAGTGGGTGGGGATGAAGCCGTCCTGGCACCGAAACCAACTGCCAAGCGCCAGCGATCCTCTGCTAAAGCGATGTGATGCTTCGCGCGATTCTCTCTGTCGGCGGCTGGACGCTGCTGTCACGCATCACGGGTTTTTTCCGTGACGTCGTGATGGCCGCCGTGCTGGGCGCGGGCGGGCTGATGGACGTATTCACCGTCGCCTTCCGGTTGCCGAACCATTTCCGGGCGATCTTCGGTGAGGGGGCGTTCAATTCCGCCTTCGTCCCGGCCTTTTCGCGCATCCGCACGCAGGATGGGCCCGAGCAGGCCAATCTGTTCCAGGGGCATATCCTGTCGCTGCTGCTGCTGTCGCAGATCGCGGTTCTTGGCCTGGCACTGCTGTTCACGCCTGCCGTCATCAGCTTGCTGGCACCAGGGTTTGCGGCCAATCCGGGCAAGTTCGCGATGGCCGTGGAGGTGACCCGCATCACCTTTCCCTACCTCACGCTGATCACGCTGGTGACGCTGTGGTCGGGGGTGCTGAATGCCAGCGGGCGCTTCGCCGTGGCGGCGGGAGCGCCGGTGCTGCTCAACCTGTCGCTGCTGGCCTTCGTGCAGATGGCTTTCCTGTTCAGGTCGCCAGCCCATGCCGCCGGGTGGGGCGTCTTCACGGCTGGCGTGCTGGAAGCAGCGCTGCTGGCTTTCGCGGCCTGGCGGGCGGGACTGCTGGTCATGCCGCTCAGACCAAGGCTGACCGATGATGTGCGGCGCTTCTTCTCGGCTTTTCTCCCCGCAGTGATCGGCTCGGCGGGCGTGCAGATCGCCATGTTCGCCGACACGATCCTGGCGACGCTCCTGCCCGAGGGGTCCGCATCGGCGCTGTATTACGCCGACCGTATCTACCAGTTGCCCCTGGGCGTCATCGCGATTGCGGCAGGAACGGTGCTGCTGCCGACCATGTCCAACCGCATCGCGGCGGATGATTTCTCGGGTGCGCACGAGGCGCAGAACCGCACCCTGGCGCTGACATTGCTGCTGGCCGCGCCGTTCTGGGTGGCGTCTCTCATCATCCCGGAATTGATCATTCGGGCCGTGTTCCAGCGTGGCGCCTTCGACGACACCGCCGTGCGCGATGCCGCCCAGGTGCTGTCGGCCTATGGCGTCGGCCTGATTGCGGCGGTCTCGATCCGGTCCGTGGTCGCCAGTTTCCATGCCCGGGGCGATACACGGACGCCGATGCTGATTTCGCTTGTCGCCGTTGCCCTCAATGTGGCGCTGAAGCTGGTGCTGGTAGACCGTCTGGGCGTGATGGGTCTGGCGCTGGCCACGGCGCTTGGCGCGACGCTCAACCTGGCGGTCCTGGTGTGGCTGGCGGACGAGCGAGGCTGGATGGAGCCCGATGGCAGCCTTGGACGTGCCATCGCCTGTGCCGCAATGGCGTCATTGGCTCTCGCGGTTCTCCTGCTGGTCAGCTATGCGCCGCTGGCGCAGGTGCTGCGGGATGTCCGCTACGGGACTGAACTCAGGCTTCTTGTCCATGGCCTGACCGGCGCCATCGTCTATGGTGGTGTGGCCTATGGCATGACGCGGCTTGTCGGCCTCAGCCTGCGGCGATGACTATCCACACGAATGAAAGGGATCACCATGCGCCTGAGCATTCTTGCCATCGTTTCGCTGAGCCTCCTGGGCAGTGCTGCACTCGGCAGTTCTTCCCTCTTCGCGCAACACCAGCATCACGGCAGTGCGCAGCCAGCCGCTGCCTCGCCCGCGACGAAAGCCTATGAGGCGGCCAATGCGCGGATGCACCGTGACATGACGATCCCATATTCGAATGATGCCGATGTGGACTTCGCGCGGGGCATGATCCCGCATCACAAGGGCGCGGTGGATATGGCCAGGATCGTGCTGGAGCACGGCAAGGATCCCGAGTTGCGCAAGCTGGCGCAGGATGTCGTGGCGTCCCAGGAAAAGGAAATCGCCTTCATGCGGGAGTGGCTGAAGAAGAAGGGCCACTGAAGCCGCCATGGCGGATATCGCGATCATTGGTGGCGGACCTGCGGGCCTGGCAGCGGCTGAGCATCTCAGCGCTCGCGGCCATGCCGTCACGGTCTTTGACCGCATGCCATCTGTGGGGCGCAAGTTCCTGCTGGCCGGGCGGGGCGGCCTGAACCTCACGCATGGCGAGCCGCTGGAGATGTTTCTGACGCGCTACGGTGCGGCGGAAGCGAGCCTGGCGCCGTTGATCCGGATGCTTGATCCCGAGGCCTTGCGGCGCTGGTCGCATGGGCTGGGCGAAGAGACGTTCGTTGGCTCAAGCGGGCGTGTTTTTCCGAAATCCTTCAAGGCATCGCCCTTGCTGCGGGCCTGGCTGCGACGGCTCGGTGATGCGGGCGTCAGCGTGCGCACCGGCCATCACTGGACGGGCTGGAGCGACGCGGGTGCCCTGGTGTTCCAGACGGCGAAGGGGCCGGTCGAATACAGGCCAGCCGCCACGCTCCTGGCGCTGGGAGGCGCAAGCTGGCCGAGGCTTGGCTCCGATGGGGCCTGGGTGCCGTTGCTGGCTGGCCGGGGTGTCGCCATCGCACCGCTGCGCCCGGCCAATTGCGGTTTCACAGTGGCCTGGTCGCCTGTGCTGAAGAGCCGCTTCGCCGGTGTCCCGCTCAAGCGGATCGCGCTCGCATTCAACGGGGCCAGCCAGCGCGGCGAGGCGATGATCACCGAGGAGGGGCTCGAGGGTGGCGTGGTCTATGCGCTCTCCGCCGCCATCCGCGATGCCGTGATGCGCGATGGCGAAGCGCTTGTCAGCATCGACCTCAAGCCGGATTTCGCCGTCGCTGCACTGGCTGCCAAACTCGCACCTCAGCTCAAGGGCGAGAGTTTTTCCAACCGCCTGCGCAAACAGATCGCATTGCCACCCGTCGCCATCGGCTTGATCCACGAGGCGCAACGCGATGCAACGCGCCTGTCACCTGATGCGTTGGCCGCCCTCATCAAGGCCATCCCCGTCAAGATCAAGGGCATGCGTCCGATCGACCGTGCCATTTCGACAGCGGGCGGCATTGCCTGGGACCAACTCGACGACGCGATGATGCTGCGGGGTCTGCCAGGTGTCTTCGCGGCGGGTGAAATGCTGGATTGGGAAGCACCGACGGGCGGCTATCTGCTGCAAGCCTGCTTCGCGACCGGTGCGGCTGCGGCTGCCGGCATCGACCGCTATCTCCAACTTGCGCCCTGATTCGCCCCGATCAACTGATGTCGGAGAGTTCCTGCTTGCGATCGCGGATCGTGTCGCGGGCCTTGGCGAAGGCCATGGTGAAGGCTGTCATCGCGGCCGCATCGATGTCGTTCGCCATGGCAGCGCGCATCGTCTTGTTGAAGATGGCATCGACGCTGGCCTGGGAGGCGTCAAGGGCGGATGTGTCCGCGGCACGGGGAACACCCGCGATCAGGCCTTCCAGCTCCGACAACAGGGCGAGCACGCCTTCGCGCGTTCTGGCTGCGGCATAGCTGAAGTAACCGGCAATGGCCGAGCCGCCCAGACCCAGGCCCATCAGGCCGATATAGAACCAGTCGCCATAACGCTCGAGAAAGGTCGTGGTCTGGCCGTCAAGGTACGTGATTGTGCCGGGGTGGATCGGGATCGGGCTGGCCTTTTCCTGATCGGGCGCCTCGATCCGCGAGGCCAGGGGCGCTTCCGTCGCCATCTGGGCCTTGGCGTTGATGAAGATACGGGTGAAGTCCGAAACCTGCGCATCCGACAGTGTCTTGGCGGCCAGCAGATGGTGCGACACGGTGACGGTGGGCGTATCCTTCTCGGGACGCGGAGCGGGTCCGCCGAACAGGCCACGCACCAGCGTATCGGCCTCGATCAGCGGGTTGCGCTGCTCGATGGCGCTGGTCTCGGGGATCGGCAGGAAGGTCACGTTGCCCTTGCCGGCCTCCGTCACGAGATTGACCACGTCGAAAAGCAACCGGCCAGAGGTTGGGCCGACAGAAAAGACGGCATGGATTTTCCCATGGTCGAGGGCACTGCGCAAATCCTGGAACCGCACGGATTCGATCCGGAAATCCTGCTCATCAAGCCCGGCCTGCGCCGCCAGCAGCCTCAGCAGGCGGATATTGGGAGGATTGTCGCGTGCCAGCGCCACGCCCTTTCCCCTGAGATCGGCGAGTTGCGCCACGCCGTTTTCACCCGGTGCCACCAGGATGGCGTGGTCGACATGCATGACCGCGACCGACGCTCCGTTGCGGGGAAAGGCGCTGTCAGTGCGCACCACCGCCAGGTCAACCTTGCCCGCGTCAAGCGCTGCTGAGCTTTGCGCCGACCCCTCCGTGATGACCAGCCGCAGGCGGAAAGCTTCCCGCTCGCGCTGCAAGGTCTGCACGGCGGCGGAAATGATCCGGACATTCTCGTTGGAAACGGGCCCCACGGCAACGCGCAAGGTCGTCGGCAGCGTGGCGATATAGTAGCCAAGTGCACTGAGGCCGACGATGGCCAGCACAACAGCGACGATGGCGAGAAACGGATGGCGCATGTACAAACTTTCCTGAACGTGCAGGACTTCCAGCCCCAGTATTCGGCGAAACGATGGCCGTTGGCAATCAGGCAATGACTGCGTAATGGGGAACTGGTCGAGCGCATCGGGGAACGAGACGGAAATGGCGGAATTCGAACTCGTGGTGGATGGCAGGAACGGTGTCGGTGAAGGCCCGACCTGGGACGACCGACGCCAATGCCTGTGGTGGACCGATATTCCGGCCAAGGTGCTGTTCAAGATGGAGTGGCCCGGGC
>JANNFV010000138.1:0-3830 GCA_031380285.1 Hyphomicrobiales bacterium
AGTCCGATCCCGCGGCGCTGGTGATGCATGTCCATGGTGGCGGCTGGACCTTCGGCTCAAGCGACAGCCACGATCAGGTGTCGCGGTTTCTGGCGCTCGATTCTGACGTTCCGGTCCTCGCCATCGACCATCGCCTTGCACCGGCCCATCCGTCCCCGGCTCTGGGCTGGAGGGTTGGTCGCCCCGTTGCACCGTCCCGCATGCCGCTCTTGCAGGCTTGCCGACGCCACGGCGGCGATGACCTTGCTTGAAGCCATCCGTCACAAGGATCGGACCTGATCATGCGAGGGGATCGATCAGCAGGTTCAGGTGCGTCGTGACGGGGATGACCGGGCGACAATCCGACGGCGTGGTCCTGGCCTGTGATCTGGGTGGGTCCAGCTTCAAGGCGTGCCTGATCGAGGCCAGTGGCAGGATGGTTGCCCAGACCAGCCTGGCTTCGCCCCCGACGGATGACCGCGACGGAGCTTCCGAGATCGATCCTTCTGCCTGGTGGTCCGCTTTGCTTGAGGCCTGCGCTCGGCTGGCCGCACAGGCACCGCACGCGTTCGCGACACTCGAAGCTGTCGCCATCTGCGGCTTGACGCGCTCCCAGGTGCTCATCGGAGCGGATGGCAACAGCCTGCGCCCTGCCTTCACCTGGAAGGACAGCCGGGCCACCGAAACTGCGGAGCGCCTGGCGGACCGCGTAGCAGCGGAGCATCCCGAGCGCAGGCAGCTCAATGCCTATCATCCGCTGGCCCGCCTGGTCTGGATGAAGGAGAATGAACCCGCCATTTTCAATCGCCTTGCCCATGTGCTGGAACCGAAGGATTATCTGAATTTCAGGCTGACGGGTCGGCGTGCGAGCGATCCGATCTCGATGGCAAGGCTGCTTGCGTGCAAACAGGTGGATGGCATCGATAGCCTGCTGTCGGCGGCAGGCGTCCCCGATCACGTGCTGCCGCCGCTGCTTGATCCCTGTGACAAGGTTGGCACCATCATCGATGGCTTGCCGCCGCCGTTCGACGGGTTGCGCGGGTTGCCGGTTTTCTGCTGCTCCAACGACACCTGGGCGGGCGTGGTGGGCCTTGGTGCATTGCGGCAAGGCATGGCCTACAACATTTCCGGCACCACAGAGGTGTTCGGCGTGATGAGCCGTGAGCCGTCATGGGCGGAGGGCCTGCTGACCGTTGATTGGGGCGCGATCTCGCAACTGGGCGGACCAAGCCTCAGCGGAGCGGACAGCGTGCCATGGCTGCTGTCATTGCTGGGGCGGGATGACCAGGCCGTGGCGGACGCCGTGGCTGGGCTTCTTGCGCATCCCCGCCAGCCGCAACCGCTGCTGTTCCTGCCCTATCTCCAGGGGGAGCGGGTTCCCCATTGGGATCCCTCCCTGCGCGGCAGCTTCATCGGTCTGGGGCGGCAGCATGGTCCGGTTGATCTGTTGTGGGCTGTGATGGAAGGGGTCGCCTTCCTCAACCGCGAGGTCTTGGCCCGGGCGGAGTCCGCGCATGGGTGGCCGGTGAGCTGCATCCGTTTTGGTGGGGGCGCTGCCCTCAACGCAGCCTGGTGCCAGATCAAGGCGGATATCTGCGGTAGACCAGTGGAAGTGTGCGCCGCCAGCGAACCGGGGGTCTTGGGTGCTGCGGCGGTGGCCTGGACCGGGCTTGGACGGTTTGCCTCGCTGACCGAGGCCCAGGATCAGCTTGTCCGGGTGAAGCATCGGTATGAGCCCGATCCGACCAAGACCGAAAGCTATTCGACGCTCTTTGGCCTGTTCCAGCGCAGCGGCGAAGCTCTGGCTCCGATTTCGCGGGCACTGACAGGTTTCGCGGAGCAGAACCGATGACCGAACTGTCAGGCCATTGGCTCGGGTTGCCGATTGACGCACCATCGCCAGCGTGGTTCGCTCTTGCTACGGTTGGACAATCTCGCGGAACGGGGCCCATGATCGAAATGCAAAGCGTGGCATGATGTCGGCACGCGACGTGATCGGGCGCTACGGCACCGCCATCGCCGGGTTGGTGATGATCCTGTTCTTCATGCTGTTCTCGCCCAACTTCGCCACGCCCCTGAACATCATCAATGTGCTCAAGGACACCAGCTTCCTGGCGATCCTGGCGCTCGGCTTTGCGCTGGCCTTCACGGTGGCCGAGCTGGACCTGTCCATCGCGGAAATCGCCAGTTTGGCGGCGGTGGTGACGGGGTGGTTGATCCAGTTGCAATATCCGCCCGCAGTGGCTGTTGCGGCAGCGCTTGCGGTGGGCATGACACTGGGCGCGGTCAACGGCTTTGGTGTCACGATCCTGCGCATCCCTTCGCTGATCATGACGCTGGGAACGGCGGCCATTGCCAAGGGACTGGCCTTCATGATCACGCAAGGCGTGGCGTTTGTCGGACGCTGGCCGGTCAACTTCACGGGTCTGGCGCGGGGTACGACACTCTCTGTCCCCAACCTCGTGCTCTGGATGACGGCGGTCACGCTGTTTTCCTATGCGCTCATCAAATGGACCCGGACCGGCGCGCATATGGTGGCGACGGGAGAAGCCGACGAGGCCGCACGTCTCGCGGGCATCGCCACCGGCAGGATGAAGCGCATCGGGCTGCTGCTGGCTGGAACGATGGCCGGCATCATGGCGATGCTGCTGGCCGCCAATCTCTCGTCGGCGGCGCCCAACATGGCGGGAGACTATCTCCTCTACGCCATCGCCGCCGTGCTGCTGGGCATGACCATGTTCGAGCCGGGCAAGCCCAATGTGCCGGGCACCGTGTTTGCGGCACTGGTGCTGAAAGTGCTTGGCAACGGTCTGATCTTGCTTGGAGCGCCTTACTACGTGCAAGATATCGTTCTTGGCGTCATCATCATCGGCTCGGTCGCCTTCTCGGCGAGCGCCATGAAGAAGGCGGCATTCAAGATCTGAAGCTGCTTTCGGCGAACGAAGGCGGGACACAACGGCAGAACACAAGGGGAGGACGACATGGCTGGACTGAAACACTGGATCCTATCCGCCGCGCTGCTGCTCGGCCTGGGGTCGATGCTGGGCGAGCGGGCGCAGGCGCAGACACTGGAGCTTGGGGTCATCGGCTTCCAGTTCTCGGCGGAAACACATGCCCGCGTGGCCAATGCCGCAGCAGCCGCCGCCAAGGCGCGGGGCTGGAATGTCACCCTGCTCAACTCGGAAGGCTCGCTGCCCAAGCATGCAGAACAGTTCGACGCGCTGATCGCCAAGAAGGTCGACGCCATCGTCATCGCCATGGGCAAGCCCATCGAGGCCGAGGCGCAGCTAAAGGCGGCCAAGGCGAAGGGCATCCCGGTGATCACCGTCATGTCGGGCACGAGCGCCCACACGCTGCTCGACGTGCAGGTGAACGAGTACAAGGTCGGCGCCGAGGCGGCCCTCTATCTGCTCGGCAGCATCGGCTACTCCGGTAACGTCCTGACGCAGCGCTTCGAGGGCAACGTCGGCACGCGCATCCGCGGCCGCGTGCTCGATGCGGTGCTGGCCGAGAACCAGGCGGTCAAGGAGATCGGCAAGCACACGATGGCGCGCACGCAATCCTGGCGCGACGACGTGCGGGCGGGCTTCCAGGCGCTGCTCCTGAAGCACCAGGGCCAGGTCAACGCGATCTGGGCGTCGTTCGACGGCCAGGCATTCATCATCGACGATCTCCTGCAGGCGCAGGGCGTGAAGAAGGGCCAGATCCCGCTCGTGTCGATCGATGGCGGGCCGGAGGCCTACCGCCGCATCGCCGACCCGGCGTCGACGATGGTGGCGACCGTGCTCATTCCCTTCGAGGACATGGGCCAGGCCGCCGTCGACGCCGTCGAGACGATCGTCGTCAAGAAG
>JANNFV010000164.1:0-2821 GCA_031380285.1 Hyphomicrobiales bacterium
CTCACGAACGAGGAGTTCGCGCCGTTCTCCAGCAGGCGTCGCACCAGATAGGCCAGCAGATCCTGATGCCCGCCCACCGGCGCATAGGTGCGGCAGGCGAAGCGGTTGTCCTCCGCCAGCAGCGCCTTGTAGCTGGCATCACCCATGCCGTGCAGGCGCTGGAACTCATAGCCCTCCGGACCGCCCGCCATCTCCGCGATGGTGGCAATGGTGAGCGCGTTGTGCGTGGCGAATTGCGGATAGAGCAGGGGGCGCAGGTCCAGCATCTGACGCGCACAAGCCACGTAATTCAGGTCGGTCATGGCCTTGCGGGTGAAGACCGGATAGCCCGCCAGGCCGCGCTCCTGCGCCCGCTTCACTTCGCTGTCCCAGTAAGCCCCTTTCACCAGACGCACCATGAAACGCCTGTCATGGGCGCGGGCGAGGGACGCCATGTGATCGATGACGGCGCTCGCCCGCTTCTGGTAGGCCTGGATCGCGATGCCGAAGCCATTCCAGCCTGAAAGCGAAGGCGCTGCCACCACGCGGTCGATCACGTCGAGCGAGAGTTCCAGCCGGTCGGCCTCCTCGGCGTCGATGGTGAAGTTGAGATCGCTCGCTTTCGCCATTTCGGCCAGGCGGATGACCTTCGGCACCAGTTCCGCAGTCACACGGGATTGGCTCACGGCCTCGTAGCGCGGATGCAGCGCCGAGAGCTTGACCGAAATACCGGGCCGGGATGGCAAGGGCTCGTTGCCTGCACGGCTGCCGATGACAGCAATGGCATCGGCGTAGGAACGATAATAGCGCTCGGCATCCTCCGCGGTTCGCGCCCCTTCGCCCAGCATATCGAAGGAGTAGCGGAAGGCCCGCGCCGCCCCGGCACCCGCCTTGTCCAGAGCCTCGCCGATGGTCTGCCCCAGGACGAAATGCGACCCCATGATGCGCATCGCCTGGCGCGTCGCCGTGCGCACCGCAGGCAATCCGATGCGCTTGGCCACCAGCCCCAGCACGCTCTCCGGCGTCTCGCCGGGCTGGATGATGCGGGCCGTCAGGCCCAGTGCCCAGGCCGAGGCTGAAACCAGCAACGAGTCGGATTTCGACTGGTGATGCTCGAAATCGCCCTGACCCAGCTTGTCCTCGATCAGCCGGTCGGCGGTGGCACCATCGGGCACGCGCAGCAGCGCCTCGGCCAGCACCATCAGGGCCAGCCCTTCCTTGGTGGAGAGTGAATACTCGCGCAGGACTTCTTCCACGCCGCCGATGCCGCCCTGGGCCGAGCGAATGGCCTCGATCAGACGTGTGGCGCGGCTGTCGATGCGGCGCTCGGCTTCCGCAGGGAGCGCAGCCTGGCGCATGAGAACTGCGGCCACCGTCGTATCGTCAGCGGCATAAGGCGCTGCAAAGACTGGAGGGAGAGTGGGCATGGGAGCGCTCGCAAACCGTTAAACCGTGATATGCATCACAATAAGGACGTTTGAGGGCGAGTTAAGCCAGATAATGATCGTGTAAAGAGATTAGATCACTATCAAATAAGATTTCAACAGTGAAATCAACGGTTACCGCCCATACACATCCTCGATGCGGACGATATCATCCTCGCCCGTTTAGGAGCCGATCTGCACCTCGATGATCTCGTGGGGAATCTTGCCCGGATTGACCATGCGGTGAATGCAGCCAAGGGGCAGGTGGATGGCCTCGTTCTCCCGCACCATGGAGACGCTGTGATCGACCGTGACCTCCGCCGTGCCCTGGATGACCACCCAGTGCTCGGCCCGGTGGAAATGCTTCTGCAGCGACAGCCTGCCGCCCGGAACCACATGGATGCGCTTGGCCTGGAAGCGCGGGCCGATGTCGATGCGCTGATACCAACCCCAGGGGCGGAACATGCGGTTGTGCTCGTCCGCTTCCTTGCGGCCATCGGCCCGGAGCGCCGCCACCAGTTCCTTGACCTCGCCGGAGCGCGCCCGCGACGACACCAGAACGGCGTCCTTGGTGGCAACCACCACCACATCATCAAGGCCCACCACGGTTGTCAGCGTACCATCGCTCTGCACCAGGCTGCGGCGCACGCCGATGGTCTTGACGTCCCCGGAGATGACATTGCCCGCCTCGTCCTGCGGCGAGGCCTCCCACAGCGCGTCCCATGTTCCGATGTCGGACCAATCAGACGCATAGGGTGTGACGCCCGCCTTCAGCGTCTTCTCCATGACGGCAAAGTCGATGGATGTCCTGGGTGCGGTCTTGAACAGGTCCGCGTCGAGGCGGATGAAATCGGCATCGCGCACAGCCTTGGCATAGGCTCCGTGAGCTGCGGCAAGGATCGCAGGCACATGCGCCTCCAGTTCCGCCAGCATCAGGTCGGGCGGGAACAGGAAATTGCCGCTGTTCCAGAGATAGCCCTCGGCGATGTAGGCAGCGGCAGTCACGGCGTCCGGCTTTTCCTTGAAGGTGCGCAGGGTGAAGGAGGCCGTGCCCGCAATGGCTTCACCCGGTGCGATGTAGCCATATCCCGTGGCTGGAGCACAGGGCTTGATGCCCAGCGTCATGATGCGCCCGGTGACGGCAGCCCGCCCAGCTTCGCGGGCAGCGGCGCAGAAACCGGCTGCGTCGTGGATGAGGTGATCGGCGGCCAGCATCAGGCACAGCGTGTCCGGCCCCCGCGTCGCAGCCAGATGGATCGCGCCCGTCGCCACGGCGGCGGCGGAATCCTGACGGCTCGGCTCCAGGATGATGTCGGCCTCGATACCGATGGCGGCCAGCTGCTCGCCGATCAGAAAGCGGGAATCGGCACTGGTGATGATGACTGGCCTGCCGAACCCTTGCTCACCCTTGAAACGGG
>JANNFV010000662.1:0-3957 GCA_031380285.1 Hyphomicrobiales bacterium
CACGAGGCGACGAGGGCTTCCTGCTGGCGCTCGGCTATTCGACGCAGCGCGGCTACGGTCGCAACCACCCCTTCGTCGGTGAAATCCGCCTGGGTGCGGTGGAGGTCGAGATGATCATTCCCGACCTTGGTTTCGCGGTTCCGCTGGGGGAGATCACCATCACGGAATGTCAGATGGTCAATCAATTCAAGGGTTCGAGGACTGAGCCACCGCGCTTTACGCGGGGGTACGGCCTCGGGTTCGGTCACTGCGAACGCAAGGTGATGTCGATGGCGCTGGTTGACCGGGCGCTGCGCGCGGCGGAGTTCGACGAAGAGCGCAAGGGTCCGGCACAGGATGAAGAGTTCGTGCTCTCGCACTCCGACAATGTGCAGGCCACCGGTTTCGTGGAGCATCTGAAGTTGCCGCATTACGTCGATTTCCAGGCCGAAATCTCGATGCTGCGAAAGATGCGTGCGGATAATCTGCAACAGTCCGACAGGCCCCCGGCGGAGGCCGCCGAATGACCACCGCGTACAATTTCGCCTACCTCGACGAACAGACCAAGCGGATGATCCGTCGCGCGATTTTGAAAGCCATCGCCATCCCGGGCTACCAGGTGCCTTTCGCAAGCCGCGAAATGCCCATGCCCTATGGTTGGGGCACTGGCGGCGTGCAGGTCACGGCGGCGATTCTTGGCCCGGACGATGTGCTGAAGGTGATCGATCAGGGTGCCGACGATACGACCAATGCCGTCTCTATCCGTTCCTTCTTCGCAAAGACGGCCAATGTCGCCGTGACAACGAAAACGAGCGAAGCAACCATTATCCAGACACGCCACCGTGTCCCCGAGGAGCCGCTGACAGAGGGGCAAATCCTTGTCTATCAGGTGCCGATCCCTGAACCTTTGCGCTTTCTTGAGCCGCGCGAAACCGAGACGCGGACCATGCATGCCCTCTCGGAGTATGGCCTGATGCATGTGAAGCTTTACGAGGATATCGCGCGCCATGGCCATATCGCGACGGCCTACGCTTATCCCGTGGAGGTTGCTGGCCGCTATGTCATGGACCCGTCGCCGATCCCGAAGTTCGACAATCCGAAGATGAGCGGCTGTGCCGCGCTCCAGCTCTTTGGCGCTGGCCGGGAAAAGCGCATTTATGCCGTGCCGCCGCACACCACGGTCGTGTCCCTCGACTTCGAGGATCACCCCTTTGAGCGCAATACGTTTGATCATCCCTGCGCGCTTTGCGGTGCCACCGACAGCTACCTCGACGAGGTCGTGACCGATGACAAGGGCGGGCGGATGTATGTCTGCTCGGACACGGATCACTGCGAAGATCGCCGAGGTCGTGGGCACAGCGGCAATCAAGGAGCGGACGCATCGTTCACGACTGTGCCGCGCGTGGAGGCGGCCGAATGACTGCACCTCTCCTGATCGCCGAAGGGCTTACCAAGCGCTACGGGAATATCACCGCCTGCGCCCATGTCTCCTTCATGCTCGATGAAGGCGAAGTGCTCGCCATCGTCGGCGAGTCGGGATCCGGAAAGTCAACGCTGCTCAACATGCTGGCCGGCAAGCTGGCGCCCGACATGGGCGACGTCCGCTATCGGATGCGAGATGGTATCACTCGCTCACTCGACGGTTTGAGTGAAGCAGAGCGCCGCCTTCTGATGCGCACGGATTGGGGCTTTGTCCATCAGGATGCCACGCAGGGTCTGCGCATGAACGTCTCGGCCGGCGGCAATATCGGCGAGCGGTTGATGGCCATCGGCGGCCGCAACTACGGCGGCATCCGATGCGCTGCCGCTGACTGGCTGGAGCGCGTGGAAATCGACACGACGCGCATGGACCACAAGCCCACCACGTATTCCGGCGGCATGCGGCAGCGGCTGCAGATTGCGCGCAACCTCGTGACCGCGCCGCGCCTTGTGTTCATGGATGAACCGACTGGCGGGCTTGACGTTTCCGTGCAGGCGCGACTGCTCGATCTCATCCGGGGGCTTGTGGCGGACATGGGCCTGGCCGTTGTGCTGGTCACGCATGATCTCGCTGTGGCGCGGCTGCTTTCCCATCGTATCCTTGTCATGAAAGACGGGCATGTCATCGAAACGGGACTGACGGATCGCGTGCTTGACGATCCGCAAGCCCCCTACACGCAACTTCTGGTTTCCTCGGTGCTTGCCGCATGACTTCCGTTCGACAGCTTGTTCTCTCCGTTCGCGGGCTCACGAAGGGCTTCACCTTGCATCTGCATGGCGGTGCGCAACTGCCTGTGGTGCGGGATGCTGCATTCGATGTGTCCACCGGTGAATGTGTCGTGTTGGGCGGCCCGTCTGGGGCAGGCAAATCGTCGATCCTCAAGATGATCTATGGCAACTACCTGACCGGAGCAGGTGAAATTCAGGTATGCCATGACGGCACGATGCTTGATCTTGCCAGCGCCGATACGCGAACGATCCTTGCCGTCCGGCGGCGGACCATGGGATATGTCAGCCAGTTCTTGCGCGTGATCCCGCGAATTGCGACGCTCGATATCGTTGCTGAACCTGCCCTGGCGGCAGGCCTTTCCGCAGGAGACGCGAGGGCGCGCGCAACAGCGCTTCTGACGCTGCTCAACTTGCCCGAACGGCTCTGGTCTCTGCCGCCAGCGACATTCTCCGGTGGCGAGCAGCAGCGGGTCAATATCGCCCGCGGCTTTGCAGGCAATCACAGTCTGTTGATCCTAGACGAACCGACCGCATCTCTCGATGCCGCCAACCGCAACGCCGTGCAGGCGTTGATCCAGGCACGCAAGGCCGACGGAACAGCGTTCCTCGGCATTTTCCATGATCAGGAGATGCGTGATCGCGTTGCTGACAGGATTATCGACGTCAGCGCCTTCGCGCCATCGCTGAGGGAGGCCGCATGAACGCGCAACCACAACCTGACTGGCAGCCGCATGGCGTCGGCACGCGACTCTCGGAAGAGCCACTGATCCACCCAACGGCAGCGGTGTCTGGCTCTGCCATTGGCCGCTACACGGAAATCGCCGAACGCAGCAAGGTGAGCGAGGCCGAGATCGGTGACTATTCCTACATGATGCAGGACTGCGAAGTCTGGGCCACGCGTATCGGCAAGTTTGTCAACATCGCATCCCATGTGCGCCTGAATGCAACAAACCATCCGACATGGCGACCGACGCTCCATCACTTCACCTACCGCGCCAACGACTATTGGCCGGACGCTGAACGCGAAGAGACATTCTTCGACTGGCGCAGAGACCATTCAGTCACCATCGGTCATGACGTCTGGATCGGGCATGGTGCAACGGTGCTGCCCGGAGTGTCAGTTGGCAATGGCGCAGTGATCGGGGCGGGTGCCGTCGTGAGCAGGGATGTTCCCGCTTATGCAATTGTCGGTGGCATTCCAGCCCGGCTCATCCGAGAGCGGTTCGATGCGGCGACCGGCGAGCGGCTTGACCGTTTGGCCTGGTGGGACTGGAGCCATGAACGCCTGCGGGATGCGCTGGATGATTTCCGCTCACTCGCCATTGGGGATTTCCTCGCAAAGTACGAGGTGCGCGCGTGACCGTGCAGATCTTCACGAACGCTGAAATCGTCACATCGGATGATCGCTTTCGCGGCTTTGTCGCGATTGTCGATGGCTTGATCCATGAAGTTGGCCGCGGCAAGGCGCCTGAGAGTGGAACAGATCTCGGCGGTGATTTCCTGATGCCGGGTCTCGTCGAGATGCACACCGATCACCTGGAAGCGCATTACATGCCGCGCCCCAAGGTGGAGTGGGACGCCTTAAGTGCCGTGCTTGCCTATGATGCGCAGATTGCCGCATCCGGCATCACGACCGTTTTCGACTCGCTGCGCATTGGCATCGACGGACATGAGTTGCGTGCCGGCATCGGGGCCATGGTCTTCGATTTCGCCATCAAGATCAACGCCGCTTTCAGGGGCCTTGCCTTTTCCAACCTCACGGATCATGCC
>JANNFV010000665.1:0-5691 GCA_031380285.1 Hyphomicrobiales bacterium
ATCATCCATCGCCTTGGCGCCAGCCAGGAAGGCCTTGAAATGCGTCGCCCCAACGGCAATCGCCAGCGACAGGCCGATGGCGGACCACACGGAATAGCGCCCGCCGATCCAGTCCCAGAAGCCGAACATCCGTGTCGGGTCAATGCCGAAAGCCTCGACCCTGGCGCGGGCCGTGGAGAGTGCAGCGAAATGCAGGCCCGCCTTCGCCTTGCCAAGGGTCTTTTCCATCCACAGCCTGATGGAGAGCGCGTTGGCCATCGTCTCCTGCGTGGTGAAGGTCTTGGACGCCACGAGAACCAGCGTGCGGGCCGGATCGAGTGTCTTCAGTGTATCCGCGAGATGGGCGCCGTCCACATTCGAGACGAAATGCAGGCGCGGGCCATCATGATAGGGTGCCAGCGCCAGTGCGGTCATCACCGGACCGAGGTCCGAGCCGCCGATGCCGATATTGACCACATCGGTGAAAGGCTTGCCGCTGGCCGTGGCGTAGCGACCGGAGCGCACGTCTTCCGCGAATGCCAGGAAGCGCGTGAGTTCGGCGGCAATCAGCGGGTCCACGGCGACGCCGTCCACCCTGGCCTTGCTCGCGCCACCGGCCCTGAGTGCGGTGTGCAGGACAGCGCGGCCTTCCGTGGTGTTGATGGGCTCGCCCGCAAACATCGCCTTGCGCCGGGCCTTCAGGTCGGATGCGTCGGCGAGGCGAACGAGCAGATCAAGGGTCTGCGTGGTCAGCAGGTTCTTGGAAAAATCCAGGTTCAAGCCTGCGCCTGCGATGCTGAAGCGGTCGAAGCGCTTCGGATCGTCCGCGAAGAGGCTTCGCATGGACACCGAGGTCATGGTCCCGACGTGGCGGTCCAGTGCGGCGAAGGCGGCGTTCACGGTCATGTCCTGCCCTCAGCCCTGTCCGAACACGGTGTTCAGTTGTGCGCCCACCATGATGAAAGTGGTGCGCTTGGGCACCTCCTTCAGGCTGACGGCACCGATATAGGTCATCATCGAGCGCACGCCGCCCATGATCTCCAGCATGGTGTTGCTCACCGGGCCACGGTAAGGCACCTCGACGGTCTTGCCCTCGGAGGCCCGGTACTTCGCCACGCCACCCGCATATTTCTTCATGGCCGTGTCGGAGGACATGCCGTAGAATTGCATCCGCACGGGCGTTTTCTGGCCGTTGCGCTCCTCGTAGATCAGTTCGCCCTCGCATTCATCATGGCCGGAGAGCATGCCGCCCATCATGATGAAATCCGCGCCAGCACCAAAGGCTTTCGCCACGTCGCCGGGCACCGTGAGGCCGCCATCGCCACAGACCTGGCCCTTGAGCCCATGGGCCGCATCGGCGCATTCGATGATGGCGGAGAGCTGCGGATAGCCAACGCCGGTCATCTTGCGCGTGGTGCAGACCGAGCCTGGTCCGATGCCGACCTTGACGATGTCGGCCCCCGCCAGCACGAGCGCCTCGGTCATGTCACCGGTCACGACATTGCCCGCCATGATGATGGCGTCGGGGTTCTCGTCGCGCACCCGCTTGATCATGTCGGTGAAGCTCTCGGTGTATCCATTGGCAACATCCATGCAGATCATGGGGATGGGTGCCTGCTTTTTCACGGCCCGGAACTTGGCGTGGTCGGCCTCGTTCGTGCCGATGGTGTAGAAGCTGTTGGCGCTGTCCTCGGAATTGAAGAAGGCGATGAGTTCTTCGGCGGGATAGTGCTTGTGCAGCGCCACCATGGCTCCGTGCTTTTTCAGCGCGCGCGCCATGGGGATAGTGCCTGTCACGTCCATGTTGGCCGCGATCAGCGGAAAGCCGCTCCAGGTCCGCCTGGCGTGGCGGAAGGGGATCGTCCGCTCGATCGCCACGTCGTTGCGGCTGGACAAGGTCGAGCGCTTGGGACGAATCAGCACGTCCTTGAAATCCAGCTTGGGATCGTTCTCGATGCGCATTCTGTAAAGCCCTTGGCGACTGTCGTGTGTTCGAAGGCGAGGGCAATGCGTGCTTCGCTTCGGGAAGCAGCGCCTTGCATGATGCAATAATCATGTTCGGGAAAGGCCGTAAAGCCTGTGGGCCTGTTTGCCAGAGCACGTCTGGCGCGTTAGGCCGTGAAGATGATCGAGATCACTCCCTTCATCCAGTTGCAGGACAGCGAGGTCGTCCTGTCCTTCATGCGCTCGTCGGGGCCTGGCGGGCAGAACGTCAACAAGGTGGCGACGGCCTGCGAGTTGCGCTTCGATGCCAGGCACAGTCCATCGCTCCCGGCCGATATCGCGGTGCGGCTGATGAAGCTCGCGGGCCGCAAGCTGACCAAGGATGGCGTGATCGTGCTGTCGGCCGACCGCTTCCGGTCGCAGGAGCAGAACAGGGAAGACGCGATTGCCCGGCTGGTGGCGATGATCCGCGAAGCTGCCAAGCCTCCGCCACCCAAGCGCCGCCCGACCAAGCCCACGAAAGGCGCAGTCGAGCGCCGCCTCAAGTCCAAGACGGTCCGCAGCGGCGTGAAAAAGCTGCGCGGCGGACCAAAGGATATGGATTCGTAACCAATCTCGCCGAATCTCCGCGGATTGCGAGGAGTGATCCGAATTGAATATCCTGTTCGTGCACCAGAATTTTCCCGGCCAGTTCCGGTATTCCGCCACGGCGCTGGGCGCAGACAAGGCCCATCGTGTCGTCGCGCTGGGCATCAACGAACCCGCCTATGCGACGCCGGGCGTCACCTACGGGCGCTACACCATCCAGCGCAAGCCGGTGCGCGAGGTCGCACCCCTGCTCCAGGATTTCCAAACCAAGGTCATCCGGGGCGAAGCCGCCGCCGCAGCTGCAGCCGAACTCAAGCGCAAGGGCTTCACGCCCGATGTCATCGTGGTGCATCCCGGCTGGGGGGAGCAGCTGTTCCTGAAGGATGTCTGGCCGGACAGCCCGATGCTCGCCTTCATGGAATTCTTCTACCGTCCGGAGGGGCTGGATACCAATTTCGACCCCGAGTTCCATGCCGATTCCCCGATGTCCCGGGCGCGGACCCGGGTGAAGAACGCCAACCATCTGATGGCCCTCGATGCTGCCGACTGGAGCTACAGCCCGACGCATTGGCAACGCTCATCCCTGCCCGAGGTCCACCTGCCCAGGACCAGTGTCATCTTCGATGGCATCGATACCGATTTCATCGTGCCGGATGCCCAGGCCGTCTTCACGCTGCCCGACGGGCGAGTAGTCAAGACCGGTGACGAGGTGCTGACCTTCGTCAACCGCAATCTCGAGCCCTACAGGGGCTTCCACACGTTCATGCGTGCCTTGCCCGCGATCCAGCAACAGCGTCCCGACGCCATCACGCTGATCGTTGGTGGAGACGAGGTCAGCTACGGTTCCCTGCCCAAGGATGGCAAGAGCTGGCGCGAGGTGATGCTGGCGGAGGTTGGCGACAGGCTCGACATGTCACGCATCGCCTTCCTCGGGCGCATTCCTTACGGCGAATACCGCAAGCTGCTGCAGGTGAGCCGGGTGCATGCCTATCTCACCTATCCGTTCGTGCTGTCGTGGTCGATGCTGGAATCGCTCGCAGCCGAGTGCCTGGTCATCGGCTCCTCGACGCCACCGGTGAAAGAGGTGCTGCGCGAGGGCGAGAATGGCCTGCTCGTCGATTTCTTCGATGTCGAGGGCTGGGTGAAGGCGATCACCCAGGGTCTGGCTGATCCGGCCAGGTTCATGCCGCTGCGCCAGCAGGCACGCCGGGATATCCTGGCCAACTACGATCTCAAGTCGATTTGCCTGCCGCGCCAACTCCGGCTGATCGAAGCGCTGGCCCAGCGCCAGCCCGCAGATGTGCTGCGCGCGATTTAGAGCATGGCGCTTTTTGATGAAAACACGTCATGGCAGCGCTTGACGCGGCCATCCACGTTTATGGGCCGCAGGAAGACGTGGATGGACGGGTCAAGCCCGTCCAAGACGACGTGCCATTGTTCCCGTCAAAAAAATGTCATGCTTTAAGCCGCCACCTTCGCCACGAAGGTCATGCGGCTCTGGTTGTGGCCGAAATTCGGGCGTGTGCGCTCCGCCGTGAAACCATGGCGGGAGAGCATGGCGAGAAAATCGTATTCGCCATGCATGGTGAAGCCCAGTTCGCCGCGCAGCTTGCGGTAGTCGGACAGCGCGGTGCGGACGAAGCCCAGCAGGGCCGCGCCGACAAAGCCGCCCTTGAAGGCGAAGGATAACAGCGCTGCGGCATCTGTCACCGGGCTGACATCCGGCGGCACGACATCGGCGAGCACAAGCCGTCCGTCCGGCTTCAGCAGCCGCCGCCACAGCGACAAAAGGGGTAAGAGCTGGTCGATGGTCAGATATTGCAGCAGCGAATTGACCACGATCAGGTCAAAGGTGGCATCCGGCAAGGCGGCGGTCTGATCCGGGGACTGGATCTCGATCTTCGGGTTGCTGGCGACCCTTTCGGCCAGGGCGCTGCGCACGGCGTCAGCGGCATCGGAGCAGACCAGCCTGCCACAGAACCGCGCCACGTCTTCGGCGTAAAGTGCCTCGCCGCAGCCGTAGTCCAGCACCGCGGCGGTCTTCGATTTGACGTGACGCTGGAAATCCCGCGCGACGCCGGCCGCATGCAGCGCCTTGTGCCGATCATTCACATAGATCGGGTGATCGGTGTTCCAGTACTCGATCCAGGAGGGCATCAGGATTTGGGGAGGTCGTGCTTGTGGCCAATTTCCCTTGAGATTTTCTCAAGCTCTGGAAAGGGCTCGTAGCGCCGCTCGGGACATTTCTCTCCAAATTTCAGGGCTGTTACCTTAATAGTCGTTCTGCCTTTGTCATTTGTTACATGAATTACATACAAGTCTTTTGCATCAATAGTGGATAAATTTGTATTACTTATTGGGTTGATACCTTTTGCTCTAACGCAGTAACCCTCTCCAGTGATACCAAACCACTTGTACTCTCCCCGAAAACCGACGTCCCAAGGTTCAGAAATTTGACCACTCTCTAAGGGGCCCCTGTGCAAAGCGAGGACTGCTTTGGCAATGCCGATTCTTCGGTTTGTAACGGTGAAGTCAGCGCTGGAAATGTTTGGTGTCGGCCCATCTTTCGGCACGCAGCCTGCAAGAGCCAGCGCAGCGAGGGTGCTGCAAATTCGGTAAAGGTACTTCACCGCGCTCTCTCCATCATGCTCACGAACCGGTCGAAGAGATAATGGCTGTCCCTCGGCCCCGGGCTCGCCTCGGGGTGATGCTGCACCGAGAAGGCCGGGCGATCCGTCAGTTCGATGCCGCAGTTTGAACCGTCGAAGAGCGAGCGATGGGTTTCCTTCGCGTTGGCAGGCAGGGTCTTGGCATCCACGGCAAAGCCGTGGTTCATCGAGACGATCTCCACCTTGCTGGTGGTATAATCCATCACCGGGTGGTTGGCACCGTGATGACCCTGCTTCATCTTCATGGTCTTGGCACCGATGGCGAGCGCCAGCATCTGATGGCCGAGGCAGATGCAGAAGGTGGGGATCTTGCGCTCCAGCAAGGCCTTGATGACAGGCAAGGCATAGTCGCCCGTCGCCTCGGGATCGCCCGGGCCATTGGCGAGGAAGACTCCGTCCGGCTTCAGAGCGAGGATCTCTTCGGCTGATGCGGTGGGGGGCACCACCGTGACCTTGCAGCCGCGCTCGGCCAGCAGACGCAGGATGTTGCGCTTCACGCCGTAATCGATCG